>JAVHWG010000191.1:0-8275 GCA_032159965.1 Mycobacterium sp. | reverse complement strand
AGCACGGATTTCAGCCTGTCACGCGACGCTGAACGCGACCGTCTGCCAACCGCTGGCACCGTCCGGCGCGGGCGGTGCGTCGTCAGGGGTTTGCACAGCGCCGGTGTCGTCGGTGGCCCGCACGGTGATGGTGTGCGACCCGGGCGTCGTCGTCCACCGGTAACTCCACAGCCGCCACGCGTCGTTCGAATAGTTCGCCCCGAGGTCGGTGCCCTGCCACGGCCCGTCGTCGATGCGGACCTCGACGGCACGCACGCCGCGGTTCTGAGCCCATGCCACCCCGCCGAACGTGACCGGGCCCGCCGGCACCCGTTGACCGCTGCGCGGCAAGTCGATTCGCGATTCGGTCTTGATCGGGCCACGTGCGGACCAGCCGTGCCGGGTCCAGTACGCCTCGGCGCGGTCGAAGCGCGTCAACTCGATATCGGTGACCCACTTCGTCGCGGAGACATAGCCGTACAACCCGGGCACGACCAGCCTTGCGGGGTATCCGTGCTCGACCGGCAGAGGAACGCCGTTCATTCCGATCGCCAGCAGTGAGTCGCGCCCGTCGGTCAGCGCCTCGACCGGGCTGCCCGCGGTGAATCCATCGATGGACGTCGACAACACCATGTCGGCATCGCGGTGAACTCCACTGCGCGCGAGCAGATCCCGCACGCGGTACCCACGCCAGACGGCATTGCCGATCAGGTCACCGCCGACCGGATTGGAGACGCAGGTCAGCGTCACGACCTTCTCGATCAATTCGAACTGCGCGAGATCGTCGATGCCGTAGGTGAATTCGTGATCGACCATCCCGTGGACCCGTAACCGCCAATCGGTGCGGCTCACCTGCGGGATGAGCAGTGCGGTGTCGATCCGGTAGAAGTCGGCATTGCTGGTCACGAAGCTGGGGAGGTCGACACCTTTGGGCTGTGCATCGGACGGAACCGGTGCTGCCTTGATAGCCGGCTGGGGCAACGCGGCGGCGTCGCGTTCAGCCGCCACTGAGTGCAGTCGACGGCGCAGCACGACGCCGCCCACACCCGCAACCGCGCCGACACCCAGCAGCCCCATCGCAACCAGTGAGAGGCGACGGCTCACGTTGGGTGACGAATCGTCATCTGGCGCAACCGATTTGACGGTGAGGATACGTAGCACCACGACGCCGCACACGGTGCCGATGGCCGTGGGGATGAGATCGATGAGGCCGCTGCCGGGCCGCGACAGCACGGCCACGCACGCGGCGACACCGCCCACCGCGATCAGGGCGCTGCCGACCCATTTTCGTCGGGCCTCGGTACTTCCGGCCACCACCGCCAGCACGCCGATGACCATGAGCATCGCGATCAACAGGAACAGCTTGTCCGACGTACCGAACGTCTGGATTGCCCATTCCTTCAACGGCCCCGGAGTGAGGTCGATGACGGCCGAACCGACCGAGGTGAGGGCGTCGGCCGCCTGGCCGAACGGCGCGCCCAGCAGTTGTGTGATCCCGACAGCGACGGCAGCGGCCGCCAGGCCATTCAACCCGCGGCTCGGCATGCCGCCAACCTACCCGTGCGCCTGGCACCTACGCCTACAGTCGACGCATGGCGACCGTAGCCCAGCACGTCATCAACGCGCTCATGACCAGCGGCGTCAGCAGGGTGTACGGGTTGCCCGGCGACAGCCTCAACGGTTTCACCGACGCGATCCGCAGGTCCGGCGCAATCAGCTGGGAGCACGTCCGGCACGAGGAGACCGCGGCCTTCGCCGCAGCCGCCGACGCGGCGGTCACCGGGCGACTCGCGGTGTGTGCGGGCAGCTGCGGGCCAGGCAACCTCCATCTGATCAACGGCCTGTTCGACGCCCAGCGGTCACGGTTGCCGGTGCTCGCGATCGCTGCGCACATCCCGTTGCCCGAAATCGGATCGCAGTACTTTCAGGAAACGCACCCCCAGGAGCTGTTCCGCGAGTGCAGCGTGTACTGCGAACTCGTCAGCAATCCGGAGATGGCGCCGCGCATTGTCGAGATGGCGATGCGCGCGGCCGTCGAGGAACGCGGTGTCGCGGTCGTCGTGGTCCCCGGCGAGGTGTTCCTGGCGTCGCTGGGGGAGCAGGGCTGGGACAGCCGGCCGGTGCTGCCGACCCGGTCGGTGATCCGGCCCGATGAGCAGTCCCTGCGTCAGGCCGCGGACATTCTCAACAGCGGCCGGCGCGTCACGATCCTGGGCGGAGCGGGCGCACAGGGTGCCCACGACCACCTGATCCGCGCCGCCGCCACGCTGAACGCGCCGGTCGTTCACTCCCTGCGGGGCAAGGAATACATCGAGTACGACAACCCCTTCGACGTCGGCATGACCGGATTGCTCGGTTTCGCGTCGGGCTACAAAGCCATCAAGGAGGCCGATGTCCTGCTGATGCTGGGCACCGACTTTCCGTACCGGCAGTTCTATCCCGAGGACGCCAAGGTGATCCAGGTCGACATCCACGGCGCGCACCTGGGTCGGCGCACACCTATCGACCTGGGTCTGGTGGGCACCGTCAAGGACACGCTGGATGCGTTGCAGCCGATGCTCGTGCAGAAGCAGGACCGCACTCACCTCGACCGTGCCCTCGGTCACTATCGGCGTACTCGTAAGTCGCTGGACTCGCTGGCCGTGAATGACCGCGACCGCACGCCCATTCGGCCGGAATACGTTGCAGGCCTGGCGAATAGGCTGGCCGCAGATGATGCGGTCTTCACCTTCGACGTCGGCTCTCCTGTGGTCTGGGCGGCCAGGTATGTGAGCATGAACGGCCGCAGGCGGCTGCTGGGCTCGTTCAACCACGGCACCATGGCGTGCGCATTGCCGTACGCGATCGGCGCGCAGACCGTCGATCGGGGTCGTCAGGTGATCGCGCTGGCCGGCGACGGCGGGTTGACGATGCTCTTCGGTGAGCTGATCACGTTGTTGCAGAACGACCTTCCGGTGAAGGTGGTGGTGTTCAACAACTCGTCGCTGAACTTCGTCGAGCTCGAGATGAAGGCCGCGGGGATCGTCAACTTCGGGACCGACCTGAAGAACCCGGATTTCGGTGCGGTGGCGCGCGCGATGGGGATGTTCGGACAACGCGTCGAACAACCCGGGCAGCTCGAGCAGGCCATCTCCGCCGCGCTGGCTCACGACGGGCCTGCCCTCGTGGATGTGGTGACCGCGCGCCAGGAACTCTCGATCCCGCCAGCGATCACAGCGGAACAAGCGAAGGGATTCACTCTGTATGCAATCCGCACCATCCTTGCCGGACGGGCCGACGAACTGCTTGATCTGGTGACGACGAACGTCGCGCGCCGCATCCTTGACTGATGACGTTGCTGCGTTCGGTCGGGCGGTGGCTATACGCGTACCGCTGGCTGGTATTCATCGGCCTTGCGGTGGCGGCCTTCGTGCTGGGGTGGATCGGGTTCGACAGGTACTACGACACTCACCCCGACGCCGGCAGTGGGCTGGAGCGCGATGCCGCGTATTCGAGTCTGAAGCTCTTTCTCTGGAACGGTCCCGATTATCAGCGCATCCCCTGGCAGCTCGAAGTCGCCCGCTTCCTTGCCGGGTTCGTGGCCAGCTCCGCGGCCCTGTCAGCAGTGATGGCGCTGTTCCGGAACCAACTCCAGCAGACGCGTATCCGCTTCATGAGCGGTCACGTGGTGGTCTGCGGGCTCGGCTACGTGGGCAGTCTGTTCCTGCGTGAGCTGCGAGACCAAGGTGTGCGCGCCGTCGTCATCGAGTCGGACCCCACCAACCCGCGCCTGGACCTCTGTCGCGCCTGGCGGATTCCGGTGATCCTCGGCGAAGCGCAGCTGCAGCGCAGCCTGATCACCGCGGGCGTCCAGCGGGCCTCCGGACTGCTCGCAGTGTGCCCTGAAGATGCGGTCAACACCGAGATCGTGGCCGTGGCACGCCAACTCGCCGAAGAGTCGCGACAGCAGCCGGCGAGGCTTCCCGCCAACCCCGGGGAGTTGTTGACGTTGCCGGCCACACTGCAGCGCCGGGACCTGAGCTGCCTGGCCCGCATCGGTGACCCCGACCTCTGCCGGTTGCTTCGGATCCAGGAGACCGACCTTCGCAACCCGTCGTCGTCGCTGGTGTTCTTCAACACCGACGAAATCAGTGCCCGATTCCTGCTGGACGAATACGGCATCGACCCCGACGAGAGCGGCCACCCACACATACTCGTGAGCAACCTCGAGTCGCTGGGGGAGTGGCTGGTGATTCGCGCCGCCCTGACGTGGTACTGGCTGGGCCCGGAATCCAAGGGCTCGTTGTTCATTACCGTCGTCGACGAGCAGGCCGAAGATCGGGTTCGGGCGCTTCTGGACCAGCACCCCGACCTGGACGGGATATGTCAGTTCATCTACTGCTCGCCGTCGATTCGCGACCTGCGTGCTCTGCCGGAGCTGCACGCCGAACAAGAGGCGCCTGCGGTGACGCGGGTGTACGTCTCCGCCTATCGCGACGAGGACGCGCTCGAGATCGCGTTGCGGCTGCGGCATGAACTCGATGCAAGCAAGCTCGGTCAACGGCCCGGGTCTCCGCTCCCGATGGTGGTTGCCCTCTCGCGACCAGACGGCGCGGCCAGGGTGATCGGCGAGGCAAACCGGAACGGCAAGCTCGAGGCGGTCAAGGTCTTCCCCGCGCTGGAACGCACGTGCACGGCCGAGCTGATCGAGGGCGGACTCCATGAACCCCTGGCGGTGGCGCTTCACAACCTTTGGCGAACAAAGGAGATCGCCAAAGGCAGGCGCGCACCCGTATGGGAGGAACTGGACGAGTCGCGCAAGGATTCCAGCCGTGCTCAGGCTCGGGACATCGTGCCAAAACTGCTCAGAATCCAGTGCGACATAGCGCCGTTACGCCATTGGGGCGCTGCGAAATTCGAGTTCGAGCCGGAGGAGGTCGAGTTGCTCGCGGCCGCCGAACATCAACGCTGGTGGGACGAACGTGTCGCGGCCGGCTGGCGCAAGGGCGAAAGGGACGCCGAGAAAAAGACATCGCCGTATCTGGTGCCGTATGAGGAGCTCGACGACGAGGTCGCCGAGTACGACCGAATGTTCGTCCGGGAGATCCCGACCGTGCTGGCACTGGCGGGTCTGCAAGTGATCCGGGTTCCCGCCCTCGCGGGCGCGAACTGACGTTTGGGATGCTGGTGTGGTGCCGCGATTTGCGTCGATGCCCGGCTGGGACCCGTTCCGGTCGCGGGAGCGGCTGATCTCACTCTGGTCCGCGGCCGCGGTGCCCACTGTCAACACTGGAGCCGCGATCGCATACCGCACGCTGTTCGAGGCGCTGCGACGCCTTGTCGTGGGCCGCGAGCTCACGGTCCGGCTCGGGGGCAACGACCTGACGCTGACGACGACGGAATTCGACTTCCGCCTAGATATGCGCGGGCTCGCGATCGGGCAGATCGGGGATGTGCTGGTGGTCGCCGAGAACGTGAGGTGGCGGGAGTACCGCTTCGACCAGGCGATGGCCGTCGGGAGCAACGTCCATTTCCGGCCGGGGGCGACGTCTGAGATCGTCGCCGCGCCTGTCGAGTTGTCTCTCATGCTGCCGCCCGACGTGCTCGAGGAGCTCGTCGTGCAAGCCTCACCGCAGTTCACCGCCGAGATCAGCGACGACGGCATGGTGCGGCTGCGCTGGGCGCGCAAGCCGTCGTGGGGGCATCTGGAGGTGGACATCCGGGTCGTGGGGACGGCGTTGTGGCTGCAGCCGCGGGCGCTGGTGGTGGGCGGACGGCGGATGGGGCTGCCTGCCCGGTTGCCCATCTATCCGATCGAGCTGCCTGATCTGCCCAAGGGCCTGCTGATCACCAAGGTCGACGTGGGCCCCGGCGGGGTGTTGATCTACGGGCTGCTCCCGGAGTGGCACTTCGACCTGCCGCTGAGCCGGTTGGAGGACATCGTCGCCCAGCTCAGTGCGCGCAGCGGAATCCTCAACGTGGCCCGCTCCGCGGGGCTGATGTAGCGGGCCCGCTACCCGAGTGTCTTGCGCAGCAGCGCGGTGAGCATTCGCCGAACTCAGTCCTCGCTGCTGTTGCGTGCTGCCAGGAATTGCAGCAGCCGCGGGTCCGCCGACGTGAAGCGGTCGGCCTCCTCGCCGCCGTCGCACTGAAGGAGGGCGACCGTCACGCCGTCGTCGCTGCGATTGAGTACCCGCCATATCGCGCCTGCCTCGGCCCAGCGTTGCAGTACGGCGACCGGATCGTCCGGTGCCGTCGGGGTATCGCGGCCTCCGCTCGGTTCAGTCAGGTCTGCCACACCTTTCTGTGGTCGGAAGGATATGTCGATGTGCCCGCCTCTTAGCGACAGTATTTGTCGTTGAGCGCCGGCAGAACAGGTTGTTCCTACGATTACGCCGGCACGCCATGACAGCGGCCCGGTCGCTGCTAGATTCGACGCCGCACCAGCGTCGAAGAAAGAGGCACGTCATGGCCAACTCCCGCGGACTGCTGCTCAACCCGAACACCTACGACCCCGGACAGTTCGACCCGACCACGAAGCGGCAGTTGCGTGCGGTCATCGACTGGTTCGAGGAGCGCGGAAAGGCGAAGCTGCTGAACGACGATCTCGCCGGTGCGTGGGTGTCGGACTTCCTGGAATTCATCAAGCAAGAGCGCATCTTCGCGACGTTCCTCACGCCATCGGAGTACGGCAGCGGCGACCCGGACAAGCGCTGGGACACCGCACGCAACGCCGCGCTAAGCGAAATCTTCGGCTTCTACGGGCTCGCGTACTGGTACGCAGAGCAGGTCACGATCCTCGGTCTTGGACCGATCTGGCAGAGCGACAACATGAAGGCCAAGGAACGCGCGGCCGCCCAGCTCGAGGCCGGCGGGGTGATGGCATTCGCGCTGTCCGAACGCGAGCACGGCGCGGACATCTACAACACCGACATGGTCCTGACGCCTGCGGACCGCTTGGACGCCGGCAAAGACGCCGGCAAAGACGCCGAAGGGGTGGTGTTCCGTGCGTCGGGGGAGAAGTACTACATCGGCAACGGCAATGTCGCAGGGATGGTTTCGGTGTTCTCCCGCCGCGCCGACGTGGACGGCGCCGACGGGTACGTGTGGTTCGTCGCCGACAGTGCTCACCCGAACTACCACCTGATCGACAACGTCGTGCACGGCCAGATGTATGTGAGCAACTTCGCGCTGAAGGACTACCCGGTGCACGAGGAGGACATCCTCTGCACCGGGCCCGAGGCGTTCTCGGCGGCTCTCAACACCGTCAACGTCGGCAAGTTCAACCTGTGCAGCGGGTCCATCGGCATGTGCGAGCATGCTTTCTACGAGGCGATCACACACGCCAACAACCGGATTCTGTACGGCAACCCCGTCACCGACTTCCCGCATGTGCGTGCGAGTTTCGTCGAGGCGTACGCTCGACTGGTCGCAATGAAATTGTTCAGCGACCGCGCAGTCGACTACTTCCGCAGCGCCAGCCTGGACGACCGTCGGTACCTGTTGTTCAACCCTGTGACGAAGTCCAAGGTCACATCCCAGGGTGAGGCAGTAGTGACCCTGCTGTGGGATGTGCTCGCCGCCAAGGGCTTCGAAAAGAACACGTACTTCTGCGAGGTCGCGCGGCTGATCGGCGCGCTACCTCGACTGGAGGGCACTGTGCACGTCAACGTCGCACAGATCCTCAAGTTCATGCCGAACTACATGTTCAACCCGGCCACCTATCCGCAGATCGGCACCCGCACCGACCCCGCCGACGACGTGTTCTTCTGGTCGCAGGGCCCGGCCCGCGGTGCGTCCAAGGTGCAGTTCGCCGACTGGATGCCCGTCTACGAGAAGTTCTCGGACGTGCCGAATGTCGCCCGCTTCTACGAGCAGGCGAAGTTGCTCAAGCAGTTGCTGATGACGGCCGCGCCGGACGCCGAGCAACAACGCGACCTCGATTTCGTCCTCGTCATCGGGCATCTGTTCACCCTCGTCGTGTACGGCCAGCTGATCCTCGAGCAGGCAGAGCTGACCGGGCTCGACCGCGACCTGCTGGACCAGATCTTCGGCGTTCAGATTCGTGACTTCTCGGCGTACGCCGTAGATTTGCACGGAAAGCCGGGTTCTACTGTCGTACAACAGGAATGGGCGCTGTCGGCGGTCCGCAAACCGGCCGTGGACGCCGACCGCTTCAACCGGGTGTGGGAGCAGGTGAAGGGTTATGACGGCGCGTACGAGATGCGGCCCTAGAGCTACCGTTTAGCTGCCGGTACCACACCCCGCCACGTCGCGTTCGAACCCGAATCGCCGATTCGGTAGACGGTCACGATCG
>JAVHWG010000161.1:0-21898 GCA_032159965.1 Mycobacterium sp. | reverse complement strand
CTCCAGCGTCGCCGACGTACCCGGCGCCAGCTGCTGTGGCTCGTAGTACGACCGGTACGCGAGCTCGGCGAACGTCACGCTTTTGGCCGGGTCCTCGTGGGATGCGGCTGCCGAGCCCGCCAGCTCGATGTCGGCCTCTTCCACACCGAGCCGGTGGGCCGCCATCGCGACGATCTGCTTGCGCAGGATGGTCGCGGCCTCGTTGACGGCGCCTGCGGTCATCGGACCGCTGCGGCTGCCTTGCGAGCCCGCCCCGTACGGGGTGACCGCGGTGTCGCCCTGGATCGTGGCGACGTCGTCGATCTCCGCGCCAAGCGCGTCGGCGGTCAACTGAACGACCGTGGTCTCGATGCTGTTGCCGGACGACCCGCCGTTCACGTAGACGTTGATCTTGCCCGTTGGCTCGATGCGGATCGTCGCGCCCTCGGTGGCCAGGTGGCCGGTCGCGGCGCCGGTCGGCTCGATGTACGCCGAAAGGCCGAGTCCGATGTAGCGCCCCTCGGCCAGGGCATCCTGCTGCTCTTTCCGAAAGCCTTCGTGGTCAAGGATTTTCACGGCCTGCTCGAACGTGTCCGCGGGCGCGACGTGGTCGTACGGCATGCCGTTGGGATTGAAGTACGGCATCTCGTCGCCGCGCAGGATGTTACGGCGGCGCAGCTCCACCGGGTCCATGCCGACCTTACGGGCGGCGATGTCCAGCAGGACTTCTCGTGCCAGGGTCTCGTATTGCCAAGGCCCGCGGTATGCCGCGAGTCCCGCGGTATTGGAGAACACCGTCTTGTAGTTGAAACTGGCCTTCGGCACCCGGTATGGGCCGGGGAAGAACATGCCGACGGCGGCGGTGGTCAACACCGGGTACGGGGTCGGGTAAGCGCCGACGTCGTAGGTGAAGTCGATGTCGGCGGCCAGGATGGTGCCGTCGTCGTCGAGCGCCATTCGGACGTTGCCGTCGACGTGCCGGGCCTGCCCTGCCGACATCAGGTTCTCGCGCCGGTCCTCGATCCACTTCAGAGCCGCGGGGACCTTGCGCGCCGCGAGCATGATGCACATGTCCTCCCGCATCGGCACGACCTTCTGGCCGAAGCCGCCGCCGGTGTCACGCATGATCACCCGGACGTTGTGTGCCGGGATGCCAAGTAGTCGAGCGCAGAACGCGCGCAGTTCGTGGGGTGCCTGCGTCGATGCCCACAGCGTGAGTTCCTCGCTGGAGGCCGTCCACTCGGCCACCATGCCGCGGGTCTCCATGGGGACCGGCGCATAGATCTGTTGGTAGACGTTGGCCGACGCGACGTGCGCGGCCGTCGAGAAGAGCACCTCGTCCGGCGGGGCGCCGCCCATGCCGCCCGCGACATTGTCGGGATAGGCGGCGTGCACGACGGGGCTTCCCGCGTCGCCGCCCCCGATTGCCTTCATGAAATCTGCGACGGCGGGCAGCGGCGCGTAGTCGACGTCGACGAGTTCGACCGCGTCCTCGGCGATGTAGCGGTCGTCGGCGACGACCAGCGCGACCGGGTCGCCGACGAACTTCGCCTCGTCCTCGGCCAGTGGCGGGCGCGGAGTGTCGGGAATGTCCTTGCCCGCTACGGCGTGCCAGGCCTCCCTGACGTCGGGGTTGATGTCGGCGGCGGTGAAAACCGCGCGGACGCCAGGCAGGGCCAGCGCCGCGGACGTGTCGATTCCCTTGATCGTCGCGTGCGCGAAAGGGCTTCGGACGAAGCACGCGTGCAGCATCCCGGGCCGTGTGACGTCGTCAACGAACGTCCCCCGACCGGTGAGCAGCCGCAGGTCCTCGATTCTGGGGACACGTGTGCCCGCGTAGCGAGGGGCCGGCGCTGGCATCGGTCGCTCCAATCCGTCGTTGGCTCGGGCGCGGCTAAGCAGTCGCTCAGCACGTTCACCATAGTTGGTGCGTGATGCCCGCGTCCATCGACCGCTCGGCTATGTCGGATCGTGGTGGATGCGGCCCCCGACCTCGGCCAATGGCTGCCCGCCGCCACCCCAGCGGCAGGCGATGATCTCCGCCGCGATCGACACCGCCGTCTCCTCAGGTGTGCGGGCGCCGAGGTCGAGTCCGATAGGGCTCGCGAGGCGCGACAGGTCAGCCTCGGTCAGTCCCGCCGCCCGCAAACGGTCCAGCCGGTCGAGGTGGGTCTGGCGCGAACCCATCGCCCCGACGTAGCCGACCTCGGGCAACCGCAGCGCCAGCTGCAGCGCCGGCACGTCGAACTTGGGATCGTGGGTCAGGACGCAGATCGCCGTCCGGGAGTCGATCGCGTCCTGCTCGGCCTGCTCGGCCAGATAGCGGTGCGGCCAGTCGACGACGACCTCGTCAGCGGCGGAGAATCGCACAGATGTCGCGAACACGGCACGCGCATCGCACACCGTGACCCGGTACCCGAGCATGGCGCCCTGCCGTGCGAGCGCCGCCGCGAAGTCGATGGCGCCGAAGATCAGCATCCGCGGGCGGGGCGCATGGCTGGCGACGAAGACCTCCATTCCCGCGCCTTGGCGCTGGCCGTCCGGGCCGTACGTCAGCACGGCGGTATGGCCCGCACCGAGCAGGCCGCGGGCATCGTCGGTGACGGCGGCGTCCGCACGCGCCGATCCCAGCGAGCCGTCGACCCAATCCGGCCCGAGCACCAGTCGCCGGCCCAGCCAGGCCGGATCGGCATGCCCGATGACCGTGGCCACTGCTGCGGGCCGGTGTGCGCCGATGTCGTCGGCAACCCGCTGCAGTTGGGGAAAAGTGTGCTGCGACACCGCCTCGGCGAAGATGTCGATCTCACCGCCGCAGGTCAGCCCGACGGCGAAGGCATCGTCGGCGGTGATGCCATAGCGCTGCATCGCGGGCCGACCGGTGTGTGCCACCTCGCTGGCGAGTTCGTACACGGCACCTTCGACGCAACCGCCGGACACCGATCCGGCCACCGAGCCGTCGGGACCGACGACCATGGCCGCGCCCGGGGGCCGCGGTGCCGAGCGGATCGTGCGGACCACCGTTGCAACGCCCGCCGTGGCACCCGAACGCCATATCGACATCAAGTCCTCGAGCACATCACGCACTGCAGGAACCGTCCTTCGCTGAATCTCGGCTGCGAGTGTAAGCCGTTGCGAGATCATTGTTCTCTGATGATGCAAGCAGGCTTTCCACTCCCGGTCGCCGGCGTGCTGCTGGCCGCGGGCGCCGGGCGGCGGTACGGCATGCCGAAGGTGCTCGTCGACGAATTCCTGACGGCCGCGCTGACGGCACTGCGCGACGGGGGGTGCGACGACGTCGTGCTGGTTCTGGGCGCCGCGCAGGTCGCTGCGCCCACGGGCGTCATTGCCGTGACCGCGCCGGACTGGGAGAGGGGCCTGAGCGCCTCGGTGCGGGCCGGCCTCACCCACGCCGACCGGTTGGGGGCCGAGTACGCGCTGCTGCATATCGTCGACACCCCGGATGTCGGCGCATCGGTTGTCAATCGAGTTCTCAACCGCGCGTTGGCGTCTCGTAGCGGTCTGGCACGGGCCTGCTTCAGCGACCGCCCTGGCCATCCCGTCGTCATCGCGCGCAGACACTGGCCCGCCGTGATCGCGGAGCTGACGGGTGACCACGGTGCGGGAATGTATCTGCGCAGCCGAAACGACGTCGAGATGGTCGATTGCGGCGACCTCGCGACCGGCCGTGACTGGGACACCCCCGACGGCGGCGAACCGGGTTGACGGTCAGTCGCCGCGATGCCGCTCCATGCCGCCGGGGCCGCCGCCGAAGTGTCCGCCATGCCCGTACCCGTGCGTGATCATCACGATGACGAAGATCGAGTACAGGATCGCGAACAGTAGGAGCAGTGCTCCGCACAACCACAGGGAAAGTACTCCCAGGCGACGCACCCGGTCGGACGCCGCCCTGGCCCCGACGAGGTCGCCCTGCGCCCAGAGCGGATACACGTTGAAGGCGTGAGTGAATGCCGAGAATGACAGCGGCCAGAAGAACAGCAGCGCGGCGACAGCCCATCCGGCGTGCACCGGGGGAGGCGCATCCGGCAGTCGCGGAGACGTCTCGGGGGTGGGTGTGGTCAGTGCTTCGGTCATGGCGACCTCCTGAAGTGTCGTGTGATCACCACGGTAGACACCAGGGATGAGGAAATGCTGAGCACAGCCCTCTCGCAGGTTAATGCCCGTTCTACCTGGGTAGCCTCCGCGATTACCAGTTGGTAGCGAGCTGGCGTCGGAAGCTTTTGTTTTAGGAGACCGAAATGGACATCGTAGGAGGCGTCACGCGCACGATTGCACGTACCGCGGACGCCACGACCGCAGCGGCGGGGGCGCTCTCAGGAGCAGTGGTCAATGGAGCGGTCGGCGGCCTGCGGGGTGTCGCGTCCGGAGTTCGCGACGGCGCGAACAGCGGCAGCCGATCGACGTCGGCCGCCGCGTTGACTCTCGGCTTGATCGGCGCCGCAGGCCTCATCGAATGGCCGGTATTGGTGGCAGTCGGTGGCACCGCACTGGTGGTGCATCAGCTCAACGGCCGGTCCAATGGGCAGCAGACCGCCAGCGCCCAAGCGACACCCCTGCGGTCGACCGGTGGGAGCGGCGGTGCCGCCAGTGGCACCGCGCCAAAGCCGGCTCCGCGCAAGTCGACTACCGCAGCGCGTAAGGCCCCGGCGCGTAAGGCCCCGGCGCGTAAGGCGCCGGTGCGCAAGGCCTCGGCGCGTAAGGCCAGTGCGCCGGGGCGTCGCTCGACAAGTCGCACGTCCTGAGCACAGCGAATGGATTTCGCCAGAATGCTGCGGCGGTCCGCGGCCTTGCCCGGGCATGCCGTCGGCACGTCGGTTCGGCTCGCCACGATGCCCGTCCGTGCTGCCGGGACACTGGTATCCGGCGTCACAGGGATTCAATCAGCGGCTCAGGTCGCAGTTGAACTCGTCGGAGGGCCTCGCGCGAGACGGTGCTGGCGCGGCAATGGCCGGGCGTGGATCGAGGTCCGCGGCTTGCACGACCCCGAGAGTGGCCGTGCGCTCGGCGAGCGTGTGGTCGCGGCGCTGCGGGAGCAGCCCGACGTCGTTTCGGTGCAACTGAACTACCCGCTGTCGCGGGTAGTCGTGTCGCTGACCGACGACGACTCTCCCGTGCGGGAACTGTGCGACCTTGTCGCGGAAGCGGAGACGCAACGCGGCGTCGACCACGACGAACTGGTTGAACTTCCCGGCGACGGCGAAACCCTCGCCGCGAGGCTGGCCGCGTTGACTGCGGCGTCGATCGGCCTGGGTGCCGTGGTCGTGGGCCGCGCGGTTCCGTGGGCGAAGCTGCCTGCAGGACTGCCGGCGCCGGTGGCCTTCATCGACTATCAGCCCACCCTGCGTCACCTTGTTGAAAAACGTTTGGGTACCACCGCCACGGACACCGCCCTGGCCGTCGCTGCGGCGGCCGTCTACACCGCCACTGGCGCGTGGAGTTCGCTGGCCGTCGACGTCATGCTGCACCTCCTACAGGCGGCCGAGTCCCGATCCGTCCAGCGGACCTGGTCCGAGCGGGAACCCGATTTGCAGCCGCACGCCGCTTCCGACGACGCGTACAGCGTCAAGCGGCCGTGCCCGCTGCCGCCGGGACCCGTTGAGCGCTATGGAAATGCCAGCGCGGCAGTTCAACTTTCAGGCGCGTTCGCACTGGCCGTGCTGACCCGCAACCCGAATGTCGCCGCCACCGCCGCTCTTGTCGCCACTCCGAAAGCGGCGCGCAACGCGCGGGAGGCGTTCGCCAGCACGCTGGCACGCGGACTGGCCGAGGGCAGGCATGCGCTGCCTCTTCGCGCCGAAGCATTGCGGCGTCTGGATCGAGTCGACACCGTGCTGTTCGACCCGCGCGTGCTGGGCGTGGACGGTGTGCACGATCCCCTGGCCGCTGCGGTAGTCGGCGAGGCCCGCAGAGCGAACGCGAAAGTGATGTCCTTGGATGAAGGCGAACTCACGGATCTGCGTCCGATGTTCGACGAGCTGGCACCCCTAGCCGGAGGGGTCGACACCGCGCTCGCCGAGACGGTGGGACAACTACAGCGCGACGGCCGGACGGTGATGTTCGTCGGAGCCGCTGCAGCACAGGCACTTTCGGCTGCCGACGTCGCAGTCGGGGTGATCGTCGACAACGGCGCAGTGCCGTGGTGTGCTGACATGCTGGTCGATGACTTGGCCGGCGCATGGCGGCTATTGCATGCGGTGCAGCCCGCCGCCCGGGCCAGTCGGCGGGGTGTCGAACTCTCCGTGGCGTCGTCGTTGCTCGGCGCGCTGTTGATGGTGCCGGGTGTGCGCGGCCGCGGACCCGGTCCGGTCACGGCGGGTGCGGCAGCCGGGATGTGGACAGGTTTCGCTTTGGGGCGCAAAGCCGTTCGTGCCGCGCCCCCGACGCCTGCTCCCAAGTATGAATGGCATGCGATGCCCGCCGACGAGGTGCGCCGGCTACTGCCCGAACGTGGGCAGGACTACCCGCCGCGGCGCACAGGCTTGAGGTCGCCGCCCATCCGCGCGGTGTCGTCGGCTCGTCACGCGGTGGGAGAGTTCGCCACCACACTGCGCAAAGAACTGTCCGACCCGTTGACCCCCGTGCTGGCCACGGGTTCAGCTGCCAGCGCGGTCCTCGGGTCGCCCGCTGATGCCGTGCTCGTCGGTTCGGTGCTGACGTTGAACTCGGCGCTCGCCGCCACTCAGCAGGTGCGGGCACAGCGGCTGCTGCGGCGGCTGCTGGCCGTACAGGAGCCGCCGGCGCGACGGGTGACCGAAGACGCCGACGGGCAGCGCACATACGTCGACGTAGACGCCGACGGGCTGCGGCAGGGCGATGTGATCGAGGTTCGTCCCGGCGAAGTGGTCCCAGCCGACGCCCGGCTCATCGCCGTCGCCGAACTCGAGGTCGACGAATCGACGCTCACCGGTGAAAGTCTTCCGTTGGCCAAGCAGACCGACGCCGCCCCCGGGGCCGTGCTCGCCGAGCGAAGCTGCATGTTGTACGGGTCGACGACCGTGGTTGCCGGCACCGGACGGGGCATCGTCACCGCCGTCGGCTCTGCGACCGAGGCGCGACGGGCGGACGCATTGCCGCGTACCGCCGGGGGGCCGGTCGGACTGCAGGCACGATTGCGGGAGCTGACCGACCGCGCGCTGCCGGTGAGCCTCGCAGGAGGCGGGATCGTCAGTGCACTGGCACTCGTCCGCGGCGCGGGCCTGCGGCAGGCTGTCACCAGCGGCGTAGCGGTGACGGTTGCGGCGGTGCCGGAAGGGCTGGCCCTGGTCGCCACGTTGGCTCAGCAGGCTTCTGCTCGGCGGCTGACGAAACTCGGTGCGCTGGTGCGCAATCCGCGCTCGATCGAGGCACTGGGCCGCGTCGACGTCGTCTGCTTCGACAAGACCGGCACGTTGAGTGAGAACCGGCTGCGGGTCACCGCGGTCTACACGGCGGGCGGTCGTCGCGATCACGACGTCGTGTCGGCGGCGGCAGCCGCCACCCCGGCGGCCGATGACGCCGGACGCCACGCCCACGCCACCGACGCGGCGATCGTCGAAGCGTCCGGCGACTCGCCTGACAGCGAACCAGCGGCGCACCTGCCGTTCCGGTCGGGACGCCCATTCTCAGCCACCGTCAGCGGCACCACGCTACGACTCAAAGGTGCGCCCGAAGTGATTCTTGAAGCATGCGTTGACATTTCGACGACGCAGCGGCGCAAGGTTCGCGAGATGGCAGGTGAGGGGCTGCGCGTGATCGCCGTCGCTGAGGCCGAGCTGAACGAGG
Source organism: Mycobacterium sp. (assembly GCA_032159965.1). Taxonomy (GTDB): domain Bacteria; phylum Actinomycetota; class Actinomycetes; order Mycobacteriales; family Mycobacteriaceae; genus Mycobacterium. Next base: position 14,140 of record JAVHWG010000161.1, on the reverse strand, counting down.
ACCAGGTCGCAGCGGCATGCGCTGACCCCGACGCGTTTGCCGAACTCTGCGGCGGGGGCCTGCGGTTCGCCGGTCTCCTCGGGCTGGCGGACACGCCGCGAGCGGAGGCCGCGGACCTTCTCGTCGCGCTGGCTGAACAGAACATCGGTGTCCGGCTCATCACGGGGGATCATCCGGTCACCGCGGCGGCCATCGCCACTCAGCTGGGACTCGAGGTCGCCGCGGGCGACGTCGTCAGCGGCAACGAGTGGGAGTCGATGTCCCGGCGAGACCAGGAACGAGCCGTTGCCCACCAACACGTCTTTGCCCGGATGTCGCCCGAACACAAGGTGCAGATCGTCGAGACACTGGAGCGCACGGGCCGGGTGTGCGCCATGGTCGGCGACGGTGCCAACGACGCCGCCGCTATTCGCGCTGCCACGGTCGGCATCGGCGTCGCCGTCCGCGGAAGTGATCCTGCGCGCACGGCGGCCGACGTCATGCTGCTCGACGGGCACATCAGCGGCCTGCTCGACGCGCTCGATGAGGGCCGCAAGCTGTGGTTACGGGTGCAAGCCGCCGTGAGCGTGCTGCTCGGCGGGAACGCCGGAGAGGTGCTGTTCGCCATCATCGGCTCCGCCATCACCGGGCGTTCCCCGCTGAACACGCGTCAGCTGCTGCTGGTGAACATGTTCACCGACGGGCTGCCGGCGGCGGCGCTTGCGGTGAGCGAGCCCAGCGGCAGTGCAACAGACGGACGGGGACTCGACGCGGCGGCGTTGTGGCGCGCGATCGGTGTTCGCGGAGCGACCACTGCCGCAGGGACCACGTTGGCCTGGACCCTCGCAAGCTTCACCGGCAGGCAGCAGCGCGCGTCCACGGTGGCGCTGGTCGCGCTTGTCTCGACTCAACTCGGCCAGACGTTGCTGGATTCTCGCGACCGACTGGTGATCGCGACGGCTGCGGGCTCGCTGCTCGCGCTGGGGGCAGTGATCAGCACCCCCGGTGTCAGCCAGTTGCTGGGAAACACCCCGCTCGGGCCGCTGGGTTGGTCACAGGCGATTGGCTCTGCGGTCGCAGCAACTCTGGCAGCGGAGGCCGTCGGGCGGATACTCGGCCGGCGACGCTATGCCGCTCCCGGCGAGGCGTCGGCTGATTCGCCGATCTCGACGATTCCGGCCCGCCAGAGCACCGCGTACAGTTCGCGCAACGGAAAGGTCAGTGCCCGTGTCAGCGAGTCGGTCAACGGGTCGGATCTGACATCGATAGGCAGGTTCACCACGGTGCCCACTGTGGACGACGCGTAGTCCTCCCCAGCCGAATTGCCCATGACGAAAAGGCGAACAATGACTGAAAAGTCACCCCGCACAGGATCCCACCGCAGCGCCGTCGACCGGGTGAGCAACGCGGAGACCTTCGCGGTCTCGCTGCCTGTCATTGGCCGGGTGCCCATCCCGCGGCCCGATCGACTCGCGTATTACGGCGCGCTGGCCGGCCTCGCCGCACTCGAGATCATCGACTGGCCGATCGCGCTGGTGATCGGCACCGGGCATGCGTTGGCCAGCAACCACAACAACAGGGTGGTCAAAGAGCTCGGTGAGGCGCTCGAAGACGCGTGACCTCGAAGCGTGACGAGGAAAGCCGAGACCGACCGGGGCGGCGCCGATGACGAACGTCGATAATCCATGTCGTGACTGAGGCAGCGTCCCACCACCGCATGCGCCGGATGTCCGGCCGCGACCCCGACGAAGAGTCTCGCGTCGCCACTCCACTCGAGCTGTTGTTCGACTTGACGTTCGTCGTCGGATTCGGTGTCGCCGCTTCCGAATTCACCCATACGCTGGCCGAAGACCAGGTTGGATACGGGCTGATCGGATTCGCGTTCGCGACCTTCGCGGTGTGGTGGGCCTGGATCAATTTCAGCTGGTTCGCCTCCGCGTACGACACCGACGACTGGGTCTACCGGGTCACCACCATGGTGCAGATGGTCGGCGTGATCATTCTGGCCCTGGGCGTCCCGCAGATGTTCGCCTCGATCAGGGACGGACAGCACCTCGACATCCGGGTGATGGTCGGCGGGTATGTGGTCATGAGGGTGGCCATGGTCGCGCAATGGCTACGTGCCGCCAGGCAGGACCCCGAGCGGCGACGGGCGTGCCTGACGTACGCGGTGGCGATAACCGTCGCCCAGTTCGGCTGGTTGGGGATGATTTTCGTCAACGCCCCGGTCAGGACAACCCTCCTGCTGATGTTGCCGCTGTTCGTCGTGGAGTTGGCCGGCCCGTGGCTCGCAGAAACGCGGGTGGCCCGCACACCCTGGCACGCGCACCACATCGTCGAGCGGTACGGCCTGCTCACGATCATCGCGCTCGGCGAAGGCGTGGTGGGAACCGTCGCGTCGCTGTCGGCGGTCGTGGCCGAAGGCGGTTGGACGGTGGACGCGGTGCTGGTTGCCGTTGCGGGTATCGGGCTGACCTTCGGGATGTGGTGGACCTATTACGTTCTGCCTGCGGCACCTCTGCTGGAAGCCCACCGCGAACGGTCGTTCGTGTTCGGCTACGTGCACTTCGGGGTCATCGTGCCCATCGTGGCGGTCGGCGCCGGGCTGCACGCCGCCGCCTACTACATCGAGCACCACTCGAGGCTGGGATCGGTGAACACCGTGCTGTCCGTGGCGATTCCCGTTTCGGTGTTCATCGCCGCGGTGTACCTGCTGTACATGCTGATCGCGCGGACCGTCGACCCGTTCCATGTGTTGCTGGTGGCGCTCACGGCCGTCGTACTGGCGACGGCGGTGGGTTTGGCGGCCGCCGGGTTGCCGGTGCCGGTGTGCCTGGTGATCGTCACGCTCGCGCCGATGGTCACGATCGTGGGCTTCGAACTCGTCGGCCACCGACACGCTGCGGAGGCGATCAGTCGAACGCTTGCCGAGGACGGCTAGGGTCCTACGCCGGTCCGTAGATGTTGCCGTTGCGAATGTCGGCCCGACAACGCAACCGGTTCTGACCCGTCTGCTGCACGCACAACCGCACTTGCTCTTCGATGCCGGGCGGATACACCTCATCGGTGGGCTCCGGCGTCACGGTCGAGTCGAGGGTCGGATCGGGTACCAGAGACCAGACAGCGTCCCCGGTCGAACTCAGCTTCGCGCAGTAAGCTTGCGCGCCAGTCGAACTGACACCGACCTGGCCGAGTGTCCCGCAATCGGCCCCGATCAGGACGACCGGCACCCCGGGCTTGATGCTCGGTGGGCCGCCGGGCCCCGGCGAAGACGGCGCGTGCCCGGCCTGCGGCGGCTCCGGCTGCGTCGAGTGACGATCTCGGCTGGTCCACCACAGCGCGGCGGCCGCAACGACCCCCAATAGCACTGCCAGCGCGATCGCACCGATGACCATTTGACGGCGCCGAGATTGCTTCTCGGCAACCGGCATCGCCGGCCTCGACCGGTGCTTCGGACCCTTCACCGCCGGCACAGAGACGGTGGCGTCGGCCGCGCCGGTTTCCGAAGCCACATCCCCGAGCCGATGAGCGAGCGCCGTGGCGAACCCCATGCACGTGTCGTAGCGCTCGGCGGGTGTCTTGGCGAGTGCCTTGGACAACACCGGGCCGAGGTCGGCCAGCGCTGGCCGCCTGGTGCCGATGGCGGGGGGTGGGGTGCTGAGATGCTGGCTGATCACGACGGCGGGGTTGGAATGCTGAAACAACGGTGTGCCGGTGAGCAAATGGAAAGCCGTTGCGGCAAGCGCATATTGGTCGGCACGCCCGTCCAGCTGTTCTCCCATCAGCTGTTCGGGCGCGGCGTATGCGACCGTCCCGACGGTCATGTTCGTGCCGGTGAGTCCGCTGGAGTCATCGACTCGTCGCGCGATTCCGAAGTCGCCCAAAAGGACTCGCTCATCGGTGGCATCGGGATGTGACATCATGATGTTCGCCGGTTTCACGTCGCGATGCAGCAGCAGACGCTGATGGGCGTAGTCCAGAGCCTCCGCAACGGCGGTGACGATCCTGACCACCTCGTCTGGAGGCATGCCGTTGGGGTAGCGCTCCTGAAGAAGTCGAGCGGCGTCGGTGCCCTCCACGTAGTCCATCGAGATCCACAGTTGGTCGTCGAACTCGCCTCGGTCGTGGACACCGACGATGTGAGGGTGCCACAGACTGGCGGCGATGTCGGCTTCACGATTGAACCGCTGCCGGTACTCCGCGTCGTCGGCGAATCCGGTGGGCAGTATCTTCAGCGCGTCGTTGCGGGGCAGGCGGGGGTGCTGGGCAAGATAGATCTCACCCATTCCCCCTGAACCCAGGTGCCGCAGGATCGTGTAGCCCGCGAAACTCTGGCCATCGGCCAACGGCATGGGCGCATCCTACATTTGCGTCGACCTGCCGCTTCGCTCGGCGACGTGCTGCTAAACGACCCGTTTGTCGTGCAACCGGTCGGCGCCGAGAGGAGACCGTCGTCGTTGACTCATCGCTACCAGAGGCCGGTCGTCGACGCGCGCAGGCCCCTCCGGTGCCGTGGACCGATTCATGACGGGGAAGCGCGAGTCGATAGCGGCGATCATCCGGTCGAGCGCCTGCCGTTCGCGCTCGGCTTTGCGGACGATGTGGCGGAGTTCGCGAGCCGTCGCGACGTCGCAACTGCGGCCGATGCCCATAGCGTCGAGGTATTCGACGATCGCACGGCTGATCTCGTCGCGTTGGTCGACGAGCAGACCTCGGTAGTACTCGCCTTGCTTGCGATTGGCAGCCTCGACGGCAGCGTCGGACTCGGTGCCGGCCGGGGTGCGTTTCATCGTCAGAATTTAACGCAACGGCCCGGTGGCTGCGGGACAACTTCGCCGCGCCGCCCCGCCCACGTCGGCGTAGGTTTCCGGTCACGGTGATTTCAAGTCGGCCCAAAGGCGGTCGCCGCCCCGCCGAACCGTCGTCTAATGTCGCCCTGTGCGTGAGGCATTCGGCGAGCAGTTCGACGTCCGTCCCGGGTACCTCAACACCGCGAGCATCGGCGTGCCACCGGTCCGGACTGCGGTGTTGATGTCCGAGACCATTGCCGACTGGCGCATCGGCGCGGCGTCGCCTTCTGCGTTCGAGCCCGACGTCGAGATCGCGCGCGCGGCGTGGGCCCGCATTGTCGGTGCGTCGCCCGAGAACGTCGCGATCGGTGCCTCGGCGTCGCAGCTGATCGGTCTGGTTGCGGCGAGTGTGCCTGCCGGCACTAAGGTGCTGACCTTGCGCAACGAGTTCACCAGCGTCACGTTTCCGTTTGCGGCGCAGGCGCATCGGGGTGTCGTGGTGACCGAGGTTGATGCGGCCCAGCTCACTGCGTCGGTGGGTGCCGCCGACCTGGTAGCGGTCAGCGTGGTGCAATCCGCGGACGGTGCGGTGGCGGACCTTCCCGCCCTGCGCGCGGCGGCGGCTGCCGCCGGCGCGCAGGTTCTGCTCGACGTGACGCAGGCGGCGGGGTGGATTCCGCTGGACCTGGGATGGGCCGATTACGTGGTCGGCGCGGGGTACAAGTGGCTGTTGTCTCCCCGAGGCGCTGCCTGGCTTGCCGTCCGGCCGGACCGGTTGGCCGAGATGATTCCGCTGGGTGCGAATTGGTTTGCCGCAGAGGATATCTGGAAGGGAATCTACGGACTGCCGTTGCGCCTGGCCACCACCGCGCGCAGGCTCGATCTGTCACCCGCGTGGTTCAGCCACCGCGGCGCTGCGGCCTCGCTGCCCTGGATCGCTTCCCTGGACATGTCTGCCGTTCGCGATCACTGCGTCGGGCTCGCCAACGCCACGCTGACGGGATTGCGTCTGGCGCCCGGAGACTCGGCGATCATCGGCATCGAGGTCGCCGAAGAGGGGGCCGCCCGACTTGCCGATGCGGGCATCGTCGCCAGCGTTCGAGCCGGCCGGACCAGGCTGTCGTATCACCTGTACAACACGATGGCCGACGTCGAGCTCGTGCTGACGGCGCTGCGGAGCTGACAGATCAGGTGGTCGGCAGCCCGTCTGCCAACCGGTCGAGTAATTCCCTTACCTGCTCGGGATCGTCCAGCGTGTACCGCGCGGCTGACCGGCGATCGCCGTCCTCCGTGTGCCGCACCAGGATGCCGATTCCGGCTGGCGGCGCCACCGCGTCGAATGCGTCCTCGTCGGTGAGGTCGTCGCCGATGTACACCGGCGTGACGGATCGCGACTGCTCGATCTGCTCGCGGATCCAGGCCAGCGTGGTGCCCTTGTTCCAGTCGACATCCGGCCGCAGTTCGACGACCTTGCGTCCGTTGGTCACGCGCAGGTGGTGCCTGCGCCCGACGCGGTGTGTGCCTGCCACGACTTCGCCGACATCGTCGGCCGCGACGTCGCGGTAGTGCACGGCGACGGCGAACCGCTTGTGCTCCACCCTGCTTCCGCCGACGTCCGCCAGGATCTCGCGCAGTTCACCGGCGGCGCGCTCCAGCACGGGGACGGCCGCTGCGGCATCCTCGTTCTGGCGGTAGCTTCCGTCGGGAGCGATCGACTCGAAGCCGTGACTACCCGCATACCAGAGACCCGGCACCGCCACCCGGTCCCGGACGTTCGCAAGATCGCGACCGGAGAGGATTGCCACAGGACACCGCTGCGCGAGACGCGCCAGCGCCTCTGCCGCGCCATCGACCAGCCGCGCCGCGTCCGCGTCGGGGACGATTTCGGACAGCGTGCCGTCGTAGTCCAGGCACACCGCGGGGAGCCGGCCGCCCAGTGCATCGGCCATCTCTGTGTAGTGGTCCAACGCGTTCGGAATCTCCGACATCCGACGATCGCCGGTGCGTACCGCGATCTCCGACACGTCGTCGATCACGACGTCGGCCCCCTGCTCCAGCAGGTCGACGCCATCCGAAGCCAGCGCGATCACCAACGAGAACCCACCGCTGCGTGCGGTCGTCACCGCGTCGGGATCCTTGGTGATCACGGCGCAACGTTCTGCGCGCGTGCCGATCGACGCCGCGACCTGGCGCAGGCGCGCGGCGTCTGCGGCGGCCTCGACGTTGACCGCCTCGACGCCGGCGTCTTGCAGTCGGCGTTCTAGGCTCGCCATCGAATCACTTTGCGGCACTTGCACTATCACCGCGTCCAGGAGACGCGGGTCGATCGTCACTGGCGACTCGCTCATCAGCTTGCGTGCAGCGCGGCGGCCAATGACCGGACGTCGGCGTCGGGAATCTCGTAGCCGGGGAAGTAGACGCAGACCCTCTTGGCGACGTCGCCGAACCTGCGCAGGATCTCTGCGGCGCACTCCTCCGGGGTGCCGCGTACCGCGAGCGTGGTGATCAGGTCGTCGTCGATCAACTCGGCCATCGCGCCGAAGTCGCCCTTCTTGGACAGTGTGTGCAGCTCGCCCTGCAGGTCTGCGCGGCCCTCGGCCTCGAGCACGGGCCGGTACGCGGGCGTCGACCCGTAGAAGGACAGAATGCCGCGAACTCCGCGCGACGCCGCGGCCAACTGCGATTCGGTCCTGCCGATAGCCGCGATCACCTGCGGGAAGATATCGAATCCGGCGCGTGTGCGGCCGGCCCGCTGCAGTCCGTCGTCGACCGCGGGCAGCGTGCGTTCCCGGAAATGCCGCACCGAGTGGAACGGCATCACGAGCAACCCGTCGGCGACTTCGGCCGCCGCACGCGTCATCAACGGGCCCAGAGCGCCGAGGTAGATCGGTGGGATGCCGTACGGGTTGGGGCCGGGGTTGAACACCGGTGTCATCAACGTGTGCTTGGTGAATTCGCCGCGGAATTCCAGGCGTTCGTTGTTCTGCCACGCGGTCAGGATGGCGCGCACCGCAAGGACGGTCTCCCGCATGCGCGCGGCGGGTCGGCTCCATGTGCTGCCGTACCGGCTTTCGATGTGCGGCCGGATCTGCGAGCCGAGGCCGAGCCGGAACCGGCCGCGGGACATCAGCTGCAGGTCATACGCGGTGTGAGCCAAATGCATTGCACTGCGGGGCAAGGCGATCGCGACGTTGGTCATGAGCTCGACGTCGGTGGTGTTCGCGGCGGCCCCCAGGGGGAGGAACACGTCGTGCTGGCCTTCGAATGTGAAGAGGCCGTCGGCGCCCGTGGCGGCGAGCTCGGCAGCCCTGGCGCCTGCACCGTCGGGGCGACCGTCGAGCTGCACGTGCAGGAACACCGGCCGCACACTACACCGGCCGCGACCGGCCGCGACCCGCCGCCGGCAGCGCCGAGACTGCGGGGAGACTGCGGGGAGATCGCGATTTGGCGGCTCTGGGCGATCTGTGCGCAGTCTCGGCGGGGCACCCGCCACCGAAGTGATGCCATTGTGACTAATGGTGTCGCCGTTAATTCTGAGGTATTTGTCGTATCCTGTGGCTCGTGTTCCTCAACCGCCGGGACCTGCTCAAGCTCGCCGCGGCCGCGCCCGTCGTCATAGGAACTGCCGGGGCGCTGAGTCCGGCCGCATCGGCCGCAACGCTTCCCGTGTTGCTGGACTACGCGGCCGGCGTCATCAGCGCCGCGGATCTGCGGGCATCCGGAGCAATCGGGGCGATTCGCTACGTGTCGGATCGCCGGCCGGGCGGCGACTGGATGCTGGGCAAGCCGATTCAGCTGCCCGAGGCCCGCGACCTCTACCGCAGCGGGCTGAAGATCGTGTCGTGCTACCAGTACGGCAAGCAGGACAGCGCCGACTGGCTCGGCGGGCAGGCCGCGGGCGTGCGGCATGCCCAGAGAGGCTGGCAGTTGCACGTCGCCGCGGGTGGTTCATACGGTGCGCCGATCTACGCTTCGATCGACGACGACCCCTCGCCGGACCAGTACCGTCAGCTCGTCGCGCCGTATCTGAAGGGTTGGGAATCGGTCGTCGGGCATCAGCGGTTAGGGGTTTATGCGAACGCCCCGACGATCGAGTGGGCGCGCCAGGACGGGCTGGGCTCCTACTACTGGCAGCACGACTGGGGATCCAAGGGTGTGGTCCACCCGGCCGCGCATCTGCATCAGGTCGCGATAGACAAGCACAACGTCGGCGGCGTCGGCGTCGACGTCAACCAGATTCTCAAGCCGAACTTCGGCCAATGGGATTAACTAAAAACGTGGTTTCGGCTAGGGCCCAGCAAACTATTTACGCTGTGTTCAGTGAACAATTGTGGACTGACGAGTTGAGCAAGTGCTTGTCCGGCTATCGGCGGTCCGAAAAATTCGGCGGCGTTTTCTTTATAACGATTTGATCACAATCGTGCTGTGATCTGCGCTGTTGTAGCTACTCGACCGTAACCACCAGCACGCAGCACGTTCGTCTTGGCGTCTCAGGCGCCCAGATCGGGGTGTCGTTACCTCAGGGCTCGTTACTAATGCGTAGAACTCGTCAGTAACCATTGTCGCGGTCAATGCCGGGCCAATTCTTATGACACTCTTAGTGCAGTCAGCGGGCCGGCATCTGGGCAGTCGGCCGGTAGGCGACGAAGCGTCGCACACGGCCCCGCTGGGGATTCGACGGGGAATCGCACCGACCTCGCGACAGCGGGGAACCAAAGACACGAAACGTACCGAGGAGACGCCGAGAGTGACGATCCACGAACGCGACTGGGGCACTTTCGCCAAGCGAGGGGAATTGTCGGCCGGCCACAACGGCGAATCCCCGCGCCAGGCCCATCCGACTCATGCCCTCGTCGATCGTCTGAGCGCAGGCGAGTCCTACGCCGTGGCGTTCGGCGGGCAGGGCGGCGCGTGGCTGGAAAGCCTCGAGGAGCTGGTGTCGTCTTCCGGCATCGAGGACGAGCTGGCCACCCTCGTGAGTGAAGCCGAAATGATGCTTGCGCCGATCGCCGACGAGCTGGTGGTCGTCCGGCCTATCGGGTTCGAACCGATGCGATGGGTGCGCGAGCACTCGGCTGGTGAAGCCGTGCCCAGCCCCAAGCAGCTGACCTCCGCCGCGACGTCGATGCCCGGCATACTGCTCGCCCAGCTTGCCGCGATCCGTGCGCTCACCCGACAGGGCATGGACTTCACCGAGACTCCTCCCGTTGCATGCGCTGGGCACTCACAGGGCGTGCTGGCGGTCGAGTCGCTCAGGACACGTGGCGCCAAGGACGTCGAGCTGATGGTGCTGATCCAGCTCATCGGCGCGGCCTGCACGCTGGTCGCCCGTCGCCGTGGGATCACCGCGCTGGGCGACCGTGCGCCGATGCTCTCGGTGACCAACGCCGACCCTGAGCGCATCCGTGAGTTGCTCGACGAGTTCGCCGCCGACGTGCGCACCGTGCTCCCGCCCGCCATGTCGATCCGCAACGGCCGCCGCTCGTCGGTGATCACGGGCAGCCCCGAGCAACTCGCCCGCTTCGAGCTGTACTGCCAGCAGCTCGCCGACGCCGAGGCGGCCGAGCGCAAGAACAAGGTTCGCGGCGGTGCGGTCTTCAGCCCGAACTTCGATCCCGTCGCCGTCGAGGTGGGTTTCCACACCCCGCGGCTGGCCGACGGCGTGCAGCTGATCGACGGTTGGGCCGCGAAGATCGGCCTCGACCGCGAGCTCGCGCACGAGATGGCGGAGTCCATTCTGGTGCGGCCGGTCGACTGGGTGGCAGAGGTCGACAAGCTCCACGAGGCGGGCGCCCGCTGGATCCTCGACCTCGGCCCGTCTGACATCCTCACCCGCCTCACGGCGCCTGTGATTCGCGGCCTGGGAGTGGGAATCGTGCCGGCTGCCACGCGCGGCGGCCAGCGCAACCTCTTTACCGTCGGCGCCGTCCCAGAGGTCGCGCGGCCCTGGTCCAGCTACGCCCCGAGTGTCGTCAGCCTGCCCGACGGCTCGGTCAAGCTCTCGACGAAGTTCACCCGTCTGACGGGCCGCTCACCGATCCTGCTGGCCGGCATGACCCCGACGACGGTGGACGCCGACATCGTCGCCGCCGCCGCCAACGCGGGACACTGGGCCGAGCTCGCCGGCGGTGGTCAGGTGACCGAGCCGATCTTCACCAACCGCATCGAGCAACTGAAGACGTTGCTCGAACCAGGTCGGGCGGTGCAGTTCAACTCGTTGTTCCTCGATCCTTACCTATGGAAGCTGCAGATCGGCGGTAAGCGACTGGTCCAGAAGGCCCGCCAGTCAGGCGCGCCGATCGACGGGGTTGTGGTGTCTGCGGGGATCCCCGATCTCGAGGAAGCCGTCGACCTGATCGACGAGCTGAACACCGTGGGCATCACCCACGTGGTGTTCAAGCCCGGCACGGTCGAGCAGATCCGCTCGGTGATCCGGATCGCCGCCGAGGTGCCCACCAAGCCGGTGATCGCGCACATCGAGGGCGGTCGCGCCGGCGGGCACCATTCGTGGGAGGACCTCGACGACCTGCTGCTGGCCACCTACTCAGAACTTCGGGCCCGGCCCAACATCACCGTATGCGTCGGCGGCGGCATCGGTACGCCCGAGCGCGCCGCGGAGTATCTGACCGGCGAGTGGGCGAAGCCCTACGGCTACCCGCTGATGCCGGTCGACGGCATCCTCGTCGGGACGGCCGCGATGGCCGCCAAGGAGGCCACAACCTCGCCTGCGGTCAAGCAGATGCTGGTGGACATCACCGGCACCGACCAGTGGATCAGCGCCGGGAAGGCGCAGGGCGGCATGGCATCGAGCCGCAGCCAGCTCGGCGCGGACATCCACGAGATCGACAACGCCGCGTCACGCTGCGGCCGCCTGCTCGACGAGGTCGCCGGCGACGCCGACGTCGTCGCGGCCCGCCGCGACGAGATCGTCGCCGCGATGGCCGACACTTGCAAGCCGTACTTCGGTGACGTGGCTGACATGACCTACCTGCAGTGGCTGCGCCGCTACGTGGAACTGGCCATCGGACAAGGGGATTCGACGGCCGACACCGCGTTCCCGGGCAGCCCGTGGCTCGCCGACACCTGGCGCGACCGGTTCGAGCAGATGCTCAAGCGGGCCGAGGCTCGTCTGCACCCCAAGGATTTCGGCCCGATCGAGACGATGTTCTCGACCGACGAGCGCTCGCGCGAAGAGAAGACAGCCGACGGCGAGTTGCTCGAGCGGCCCGAGGATGCGATCACCGCACTGCTGGCCCGCTACCCGGACGCCGAGACCATTGCGCTGCATCCCGCCGACGTGCCGTTCTTCGTCGAGCTCTGCAAGATGCCGGGCAAGCCGGTGAACTTCGTTCCGGTGATCGATAAGGACGTCCGGCGGTGGTGGCGCAGCGATTCGCTGTGGCAGGCGCATGACGCGCGGTATGACGCCGACCAGGTGTGCATCATCCCCGGCACGCAGGCGGTCGCGGGCATCACGCGCGTCGACGAGCCCGTCGGCGAGTTGCTGGACCGGTTCGAGAAGGCGGCGGTCGATCTGGTGGTGGCTGCCGGCGCCGAACCGCGGCCCGTCATCTCCCGGCGTCAGGTCCGCAACGACGTCGTCGGCCCGCTCGCTGTTGTCCTCGACGCCGCGGACGTGACGTGGGCGGGTCGGCTGGCGACCAACCCCGTGCACCGCATCGCCGAACCTTCGGACTGGCAGGCACACGACAACCGCACGGCGACAAATCATTCGACGGGCGCACGCCTCGAGGTCAAGTCCGACGACTCCGTCGTGCTCAGCGTCCCGTTGTCCGACACGTGGATCGACATCCGGCTGACGCTCACCGACGTCGCGCGCGACGGCGGCGCACCTGTGGTGTCCGTCGACGACGCATCCGAGGCGATGCGCGCGGTGCTTGCCATTGCCGCGGGTGTCGACGGACCTGATGCGCTGCCCGAGGTCCACGACGGCGTGGCGCGGGTCACCGTCGCGTGGAACCCTGAGCAGGTCGCCGATCACACCGGTGTCACCGCGGCATTCGGTGCGCCGCTCGCGCCGACGCTGACGGTCGTTCCCGACGCGCTGGTCGGCCTGTGCTGGCCCGCGGTCTTCGCGGCGATCGGTTCTGCGGTCACCGGCGAGGGCTTCCCGGTGGTCGAGGGGCTGCTGAGCCTGGTGCACCTGGACCACGCCGCACACGTGCCGGCATCCCTGCCGACCGCGCCTACCGAAGTTACTGTCACCGCAACGGCTTCCGAGGCTACCGATACCGAATTCGGTCGCGTGGTTCCAGTTGCCGTCACGGTGGCCACAGCTGACGGCGCGGTGCTCGCGACGCTCCAGGAGCGTTTTGCGATCCGGGGTCGCACCGGAGTGGCGGAACTCGGCGAACCCGTTCGCGCCGGCGGGGCCGTATCTCAGAACGCGACCGACACTCCGCGTCGGCGCCGCCGCGACGCGACGATCACCGCGCCCGTGGACATGCGGCCCTTCGCCGTGGTGTCTGGCGACCGCAACCCGATTCACACCGACAAGGCCGCTGCGCTGCTGGCCGGACTGAAATCGCCGATCGTGCACGGCATGTGGCTTTCGGCGGCGGTACAACACGTGGTGACCGCCACCGACGGCAAGGCCAGACCGCCGGCGCGGCTGATCGGCTGGACCGCGCGTTTCCTCGGCATGGTTTCGCCCGGTGCCGACATCGACGTCCGTGTCGACCGTATTGGAATCGACCAGGGCGCAGAGATTTTGGAGGTCACTGCCAAGATCGGCCAGGATCTGGTCATGTCGGCGACCGCACGGCTTGCGGCACCGAAGACCGTCTACGCGTTCCCCGGTCAGGGCGTTCAGCACAAGGGCATGGGCATGGAGGTACGCGCCCGCAGCAAGGCTGCCCGCAAGGTGTGGGACACCGCCGACAAGTTCACCCGCGAGACACTGGGCTTCTCGGTGTTGCATGTCGTGCGGGACAACCCGACCAGCCTGATCGCCTCAGGCGTGCAGTACCAGCATCCAGAAGGGGTGCTGTATCTGACGCAGTTCACTCAGGTGGCAATGGCGACGGTCGCCGCGGCTCAGGTCGCCGAGATGCGTGAGTCCGGCGCGTTCGTCGAGGGCGCGATCGCGTGCGGGCACTCCGTGGGCGAGTACACCGCTCTTGCGTGCGTCAGCGGCGTGTACGCCCTCGAGGCGCTGCTCGAGGTGGTGTTCCACCGCGGTTCGAAGATGCACGACATCGTGCCGCGCGACGAGATGGGCAGGTCCAACTACCGACTGGCTGCTATTCGCCCGTCGCAAATCGACCTCGCCGACCAGGACGTCCCGGCGTTCATCGACGAGATCGCCGAGCGCACCGGAGAATTCCTGCAGATCGTGAATTACAACCTGC
>JAVHWG010000143.1:0-3544 GCA_032159965.1 Mycobacterium sp. | reverse complement strand
TGCCGTCCAGACCGCGTCTGTGCCACGCATCCAGCGCAGGCCGCGCCGCCAGGATGATCTGACGTTCGACGGAGTCCGAGCTGTCACGGGGCGGGAACTCGGCACCGGCCATCCCGCCGATGGTGGTAATCGAATTCATCAGGTGGTCGGTGAGACTCGCGACGTCGAACTCCCGGCACGGTGTCTGCTTATCAAGATCGTCGGCGGCGATTTGATGGACCGCCTGCTGCAGGTCCACCAACGTTGCTTCGGCAGTGGCGAGTTCATCGGTCGGCTGGATGTCAGCGGGCATCACACAACCGTACGACCTACGGTTGGCCAGTGAACATTTCGGTGCGGCCGAGATCGGCACGCAGCCGGCCGATGCCGTCGAGCCGATGGCCAGCGCGATGTGCAAGTCCATGCCCGACCACAAAGTCGCCGAGTTGATACTGGGCCCGCCTCTGCCCTCACCGACGCCGCCACCGAGGCCCTGACTAGCCTCGAAGACATGGGAGACGCATACGAATCCGTGACCGTCGACGTCGAGGGTCACGTCGCCCAGGTGACGCTGGTCGGACCGGGCAAGGGCAACGCGATGGGCCCGGCATTCTGGGCCGAGATGCCCGACGTGTTCGCGAAGCTGGACGCCGACCGCGACGTACGCGCGATCGTGCTCACGGGTTCGGGCCGCAACTTCAGCTATGGCCTCGACCTGCCCGCGATGGGCGGGAGCCTGACCGCGGTCATGAGCGATGGCACATCGGCTCGGCCGCGTGCGGATTTCCATGCCGAGGTGTTGCGGATGCAGGGCGCCATCTCCGCCATCGCAGACTGCCGCACACCGACGATCGCGTCCATCCACGGCTGGTGCGTCGGCGGCGGTGTCGACCTGATCTCGGCCGTCGATATCCGCTACGCCAGCGCCGACGCGAAGTTCTCGGTACGCGAGGTGCGGCTGGCGATCGTTGCCGATGTGGGCAGCCTCGCGCGGTTGCCGCTGATTCTGTCGGACGGGCATCTACGCGAGTTGGCGTTGACAGGCAAGGACATTGACGCCGCGCGGGCTGAGAAGATCGGCCTCGTCAACGATGTCTACGACGACGCCGACGGCTGCCTTGCGGCCGCCCACGCCACCGCCGCGGAGATCGCCGCCAACCCGCCACTGACCGTGCACGGTATCAAGGACGTGCTCGACCAGCAGCGGATCTCGCGGGTCTCGGAGAGCCTGCGATACGTCGCGGCGTGGAATGCTGCGTTCCTGCCGTCCAAGGATCTGGCGGAGGGCATCACGGCGACATTCGCCAAGCGTGCGCCTGAGTTTCGCGGGGAGTGACCACCTGGGCCCTGCTCTTGGGGGCGATCGTTTTGGAAGTGACGGGCACGCTGTCGCTGCGCGCCTCCGAGGGTTTCGAGAAGTGGGTGTGGGCGGTCCCCGTCGTCATCGGGTACGTCGCGTCGTTCGCGCTGCTGGCGATGGTGCTCAAGCGCGGCATGCCGGTTGGCGTGGCCTACGGCGTCTGGTCGGCGATCGGAGTGGCGGCGACGGCCGTGCTCGGACGCTACCTCTTCGGCGATCCGTTCACGTGGTTGATGGCCGGCGGGATCGTCATGATTGCCGCTGGAGTGTGGATGCTGGAAAGCGGAAGCGCCGGGCACGGCTGAGCGCTACATCTGGTCCTTCGCGGGCTCGCAGACGGTCCATTTTCCGTTCTCCTTGCGGTAGTACATCTGCTGCGACCCCCCGGACTTGAAGTTGAGCGTCGCCTCCGCAGCATCGCCCTTCACCTTGACGTCGCCGATCTCGAAACCGGGGTCGTCAGAAGCCTGCGCCTCGCCATCAGGTTGCTCAACCTGCTCCAGATACGGCTCGGCTTCCTCCTGGCACATCATCGTGGCGATGTTCTGCGGGTTGCCCGTGGCGACGGCCTTGGCGAAATCGTCAGTGAGCGCGCGGATTTTCCCCGGCTCGACGTCGGCGTTCTGCGCGAAAAGCACCCAGGCAGTCGCGCCGCCGGCGATACCAAGGACAACGACGCCCACCAGAGGAATCAACCACATCCGCCGGCGGCGCTGCGGAGGCGCGGGCGGATAGCCATACGGTTGTGTCGGCGGCTGCTGGACTTGTGGGGGAGGCCACTGACCTTGCGGGGGACCGTCGTACGGATTGCTCATCATTCCTCTTCAGAAGACGGGGTCGACGAAGTATTCCGTCATCGTGTGGTCGAGCAGAGCGTCGAAATCTTCCGGTGGATCTGCAACGCCGTCGTAAATCGTCAGCGCCTGGCCGTCGTCGAGGTCGGGGGAAACGCACAGGTGAACATTTCCGCCCGTCGAGGCCAGGACCAACAGCCGCGTCGAATCCGGGTCTTCCTCAGGCCAATCCGGCACACCCTCAGGCAAGCCCACGAACTCCGCGTAACTCTGGAGATGACGAGGCTGGATCAGGCCGTAAGACAGCCAATCCGGACCCAGGAATCCGGCGTGCACGTCGCGATAGAACGCCTGGACCGGTTGCGGTATCGAGCTGAAAAGCGGTGTCTCCGAGTCGGTGAACAGCGCTGGGTCCCAGCCGATCCAGCACACGACGTATCTGTCGGGTCCACCGGCGTCGTAGTGCTCGAAGGCGTAAACCAGCACGGCATCATCGCCGAGATGCCCGACGTGGACGTCGGCGAGTTCGGACTCCAGGGCCGCGGCGAAGTCAGGCACCAGCGCCAGGAAATCGGCGTTCCACAGCGACAATGCGGCCTGGCGACGGGCCTGGGGGTCGTCAGAGTCGGCGATCGGACGCCAGCGCTCCGGCATTTGCGGTCCCGGGTCGAGGACAACGGACTCGGAATGCTCGACGCTGCCAAGTACCTGTTCGATTTCGGCGAGTTGGACCGTCATGACCCTGGAGGCAGCGCAGCCAGCAGTTTGTCGATGACCTTCTGCAGCTTGTCCCGCGTGCTCGCCTCCAGCGCGAGCTGCTGCTCCAGCCACTGCGGGCTGGCGTTCGCCACTCGAGCGGCGCTCCCTGAGTTTTTCATCGAGTTGGCGGCGAAAGACATCCATTGCAGGTTCAACGGCGAGTTCGCCACCATGTACATCTGCTCGGCAGGCAGCTTGATGAATCCGGGCATGTACATCATCTGCGCCAACGGAATGATGTGGTCTGGAACCACGGCAGGCTTCGTCGGATCGCTCTTCAGTCCTGGAAGGGTGGTGCCCGGCCGCGCCGGGTCCGGACCGCCGACCTTTCCGATCGGCTCGGTCGGCTTGAGGGTCTGGTTTCCC
Organism: Mycobacterium sp.; assembly: GCA_032159965.1. Taxonomy (GTDB): domain Bacteria; phylum Actinomycetota; class Actinomycetes; order Mycobacteriales; family Mycobacteriaceae; genus Mycobacterium. The sequence goes on along the minus strand of JAVHWG010000143.1, from coordinate 286 downwards.
GCTTTCGGGTCCCTTAAGGACTTGAACATGGGCTTCATCGGTGGATCCACAACCGTCGGAGCGTTGGGACCCGTGCCCTTCGTGGGTGGATTCTTAGGTGGCGAATAACCCGGTGGCAGCTTGCCTTTGCCATCGTTGAGGGCATCGATGCGCTGTTGCGTGGGTTTGGGAAGCGGGCCACCCTCGGCGATCTGCTCGAAGGCGTCCTGGCAGGACTGGAGGTTCGCGTTCGCCCGGGCCTTGCGCGCATCGAGGGCGTCCGCCTCCGCGTTGTACGCGTCATACG
>JAVHWG010000131.1:0-5558 GCA_032159965.1 Mycobacterium sp. | reverse complement strand
TGACCGGGTCACTGTCGAACTGATCACCGATGGTGTGCACGTCGATTCCGCCATCTACCGTCATGTCACGCGAAGTGCGGGCGCCGACCGGGTGTCGTTGATAACCGACGCCATGGCCGCCGCGGGTATGGCCGACGGCGAGTATTGGCTGGGACAGTTGGAAGTGACCGTCGCGGACGGCGTGGCTCGCGTGGCTGGAACGCAAACCGTCGCGGGCGGCACCGCGACCATGGACCGGGTATTCAGATTCGCTGTAATCCACAGTGGGCTTCCGCGTGATGAGGCGCTCATGGCTGCCGTGCGTCAGGCATCGATCAACCCAGCCCGGGCGTTGGGACTGCCTAGCGCGGGGCTTGTCCCCGGTGCCACCGCCGACTTGGTTGTGCTCAACTCAGAGCTCGCCGTGACGGGCGTGCTGCGTCAGGGATCGTGGGTCATCGAACCCCGGGGCAGTGGATGATTGACCAATGGCAGATCGCAATGTGCTGGGCGGCCCACTGGAACCATGCGGCACCGAGCCGCTGACCGGCTTCTACCGCGACGGCTGCTGCTCGACCGGGCCCGAGGACGTCGGCCTGCACACCATATGCGCCGTAGCGACTGCTGAGTTCCTTGAACACCAGCGCTCGATTGGCAACGACCTTTCGACGCCGATGCCTCAATTTCGGTTTCCCGGCCTGATGCCGGGCGACCGCTGGTGCGTAACCGCGGTGAACTGGCTTCGGGCTCATAGCGACGGATACGCCGCTCCTGTGGTGCTGGCCGCCACGCACGAGCAGACCCTGGAAGTCGTGCCCCTCGAGGTGCTAAGGGAATACGCCGTTGACGTGCCCGATGATCTCGGCAGCCTCTGATCAACTTGTGGCGGCTACGAATTCGGCAACGATGCGGCCCAGCTCGGGGCCCTTCTGCTCCTGGACGAAGTGACCAGCGCCGGTCACGGTGGTGTGGTTCCGTCCGCGGGCACCGGGGATGCGTTCCTGAAATACCTTGTCCCACCCCCGCGTTGCGGGATCGCCGTCCGAGTACGCGGTCAGGAACGGTCGCTGCCAGTGCTCGAGCGCGACCATCGTGGCTCTTCCAATCGCAGCGCCAGGGTCGTTGCGGGTGAGGGGGACGAGCGCGGTGAGCTGGCGCAGCCCGGCCTTGTATGACTTGTCGGGAAAGGGAGCGTCGTAGGCCGCGAGCACATCGTCGGACAACGGGCCCGCCACCGCATTCAAGAAGAAGCTCGCGACGATGTCCGGCGACCGCTGATAGAACGTCAGGTAGTCAAGAAAGGCTTCCTGCAACATGACTCGGTCGTCGCCCACACCGTGGTGCGCCCAGTTGAGAGCACCGGCCAACGCGGGGTCGTATGTGTGCAGGATGGTGTTGGTCGCGACGGCGCGGGCGAACCGGTCGGGGTCGCGGGCCAGAACGCTCAGCCCGATCGGGCCGCCCCAATCCTGCACCACGAGCGTGACGTCCTGAAGGTCCAGGCCGGTGAACAGGCTGTGCAGCCAATCGATGTGGCGAGCGAACGTGTAGTCCGTACGCTCGGTCAGCTTGTCCGAGCGGCCGAAGCCGATGTGGTCGGGTGCAATGACTCTCAGGCCTGCGTCGGTGAGCGTGTGGATCACCTCGCGGTACAGAAACGACCATGTGGGTTGCCCGTGCACGAGCACAACGGTCGGCGCGTCCGCAGGACCCGCGTCTACGTAGTGCATTCTCAGCGCGGGGATGCCCTTCGCCTCGACCTGGACGTAGTTGGGCGTGAACGGATATCTCGGCAGGTTCGCGAATCGCTCGTCAGGAGTTCTCAGTACGCTCATCGCGACGCAGTGTAGCCAGCCGGTTCGCGATACAGCTCGATCTTGAGGAGGCGGTAGTCGATGGCCCGGATACCCGCGGAGCTTGGCCTGACGGCCGAGGAGTTGGACGATCTGATGGCGACGTCGTGGAACATGCGTGTCGCGACAGTCGGGCCGGGGGAGCGGATCAACCTCACACCGCTCTGGTTCGGATGGGCGGCGGGGCTGGTGTACTTCTTCGGCAGAGGCCAGAAGATCGCCAATCTGCGGCGCAGCCCGGCTTGCACTGTCCTTGTCGATCGCAATGAGCAGTACGCGGAGCTTGAGGGCGCAATGTTTCAAGGGCATGCGACGGTGCTCGAGAGTGCCGAGCAAGAAGACGCCGACCCCCATCTCGAAGAGGTGCGATGGTTGATGGGAGCGAAATATGTTGGGGGACATGGCGAAATGCCCGGCACCGAGCGTGTCCGCTATCCGCAGACAGCGAGTGGCCGATCAGCGCGATGGGTTGTCTTTGAGCCAAGCCGGATCATCTCGTGGGACAACCACAAATTGCCAACCCGTTAGGGTCCATTCCTTTCCCACTACGACCGGGAGGACACCGGCTACGGCGACACTCCGGCATCAGAGACGGGGACGTGCCATTCCCGTTCGCGACAGTGGTGTTCCGCGACCCCGACAACATCCAACTCGAGCTCTTCGCGGGTCTGCTGACGCTGCGTTAGGCCGCCAGCGAATCACGGAGAACCCATTCGAGCAGGTCCCGAGATTCGGTACGTTCAGCCACGTGGCGTCCTCTTTCGACCCTTTCGGCCTCGTCGGACTGGCAGAGCAGACCGTTCGCACCGGGGTGAAGGTCGCGAATTGGTACGAACGACAGGTCTTTGGGTATCTGCGGTCGCGGATGGATGCCGTCACGCCGCCTGCGCCGCCGTTGCCCCCGTCGCCGGCCGAGAGCGCCGAGACCCTCGACGCGAAGATGCGCACCCTGCTCGACCGCGCGATCGAGCAGAGTACGACGTCGAGCCGGCAGGAGCTCTTTCATAAAATCCTCGACCAGATCGTGCCCGACGAGGCGCGCATCATCGGTGCGCTCTCCGACGGCTCGGCGTCCCCGCTGGTCAACGTCTACGCCAGGACGCTCACCGGACTCGTGGGCGAGGTCGTGCTGGAGAACATGTCGCTCATCGGAAGGACCGCCCACCTCGCGCTGCCGCACCTGACACCGATGTACGTCAGCCACCTGCTGGCGCTTGGGCTCGTCGAGTCCGGCCCCGAGGACACCGCGATGAAGGAGGAGTACGAGATCCTCGCCGCAGAAACCGGCGTGCTGCAGGCCGTCAAGACTGCGAGCCGCGGCCCGATCCCCGCCCGTGTCGAGAGGTACACGCTCCGGCTGTCGTTGCTCGGTATCGAGCTCTGGGCCGCGGCGAACTGTGCCCGGAGCTCGGTGTGACGACCGCGGTCGTCGCGCTGCAGACCTGGGGCCAGATCAAGTCAGACGTCGCGCTCAACTGGTTCATCTACCTGTCTATGCCCCTCATTGCGGCGTTCGTCGGTTACACCACCAAGCTCGTCGCGCTGCAAATGCTGTACCGGCCAATCGAATTCGTCGGAATCGGACCCTTCGGCTGGCAGGGTGTGGTCCCGCGACGCGCAGGCAAGACCGCTTCGGTGACCATCCAAATGCTCACCGACAAGCTGCTCAAGCCGGAGGAACTGCTCGAGAAGATCGACGCCAAGCAGACGATCGAGGATCTGCGGGAGCCACTGTCCAAGACCATTGACGAGATGAGCCGCGAGCTCATGGAGCAGGTGCGCCCCGGACTTTGGGATTCGCTGCCGGACGTCGCCCGCGATGCCGTGCGTACGCGAATGCACGCCGCGGCCCCGAGGGTCGCCGACAACGTGCTGGCCGAGATGAAGGCCGACCTGCCGCGGTTCATCGACCTGCAGTACCTGGCCGTCACGATCCTCGTGAAGAACAAGGAGCAACTCAACGATCTGATGAAAGGTATGGGCGGCGCCGCGATGAAATTCATTCGGCGCAGCGGCATCTACTTCGGATTCGCGATCGGGCTTGTGCAGATGGTCGCGTGGGGCGTCTTTCACAACCCCTGGATCATGCCCGCGTTCGGTTTCTTCACGGGTTTTGCCAGCGACTGGCTGGCCCTGAACCTGATTTTCATCCCGCGCGAGCCGAAGAAGCTGTTCGGGTTCATCCCGATACACGGCGTGCTGCACGCGGAGCGGGAGCAGGTCACTCGCGACTACGCCCACATTCTGGCCAACGATCTGTTTTCCGCCGACGTGATCCTGGAAGCGGTGGTGAACGGTCCCAGCTCCGAGCGTCTGTTCGCCGCGATCGAGAGGGAGATTTCCGCGGCGATCGATGAAGAGGCCGGACTGGCGAAGCCGCTGCTTACCCTGACGATCGGCACCAAGCGCTACACCGAGATCAAGGACGCCGTGGTGCAGATGGTGGTCGGCCGACTGCCCGATGCGATGGTGGAGGCCAAGGACTACGCCGCAAAGGCGCTCGACGTGGAGAACCTCATCGCCGAGAAGATGGACAAGCTGACCCCGGAGCAGTACGAGTCGATCCTTCGCCCGGTTTTCAAGGACGACGAGATGCTGATGATCACGGTGGGTGCCGTGCTCGGCTTCTGGGTTGGCGAGCTACAGGTGGTTCTCGTGGAGTACCTCGCCCGATGATCCGCGATTCGGCGCACCTTCACAGCGAGAACCCAGTCGTTCCAAGGCTATAGCGCGAACCGTGAAGACTATGTGGTTCGCATCGCGATGGTTGGCTGCGCTGTCAATTGCGCTCGGCGGCGCGGTGACGGTTGCTGCACCGGCGACGGCCGAACCCGAAGACACCGGAGGGTCGGCTCAATCGGTGGTCGATGGCCTGAAGGCCGAGGGCCACAACGTCGTGATCAACTGGTTGAACGGGTATGACACAGTGCCGCTGTCGGTGTGCACGGTGGAGAGCATCAACAACCCGGACAGCTCCGCGCCCGCCGCCGGGACGTTCACGACCGTGTACGTCGATGTCTCGTGCCCGAATCATCCGGACGAGTGAAGCTCACCGCTTTTCGGTGAACGCGGGTGCGACGAACCGTTGCAGCATTCGGTGTTCGGTACGTGGATCCGCGTCGGGCCACAACAGCAGTGACATCACCAAGCGCACAATCCATTGCGCGGCGGGCGCGTCGTCGCCGGCGAGCCCGGTGAGCTCAGTGGCGAAGTCCGCTACCACCGGAGATGTGGTCAGCCATGTCCAACCGCCGCCCCGCGCCGAATCCAGGAACAGCTGGCCCATCGGATCGCAGCGGATCTCTGCGACTGCCACCTCGATCGCCGTGAGAACGCGTTCCGGACCTGCGCGCCCCTCGACACTGGATCGCACGGTCTCGATGATGCGGGCGGCCGCGCTGGCGAGCACGGCGTCGCGAATCTGTTTCTTGCCGCCGACGTAGCGGTAGATGGTCGCCCTCGAACAATGAGTCCGCGCGGCCAACGTGTCGACAGTGAACGCGTCCATCCCGTCGCGAATGATCAGCTCGGTCGCCGTTGCGTAGATGCGCTCGGTCGCGGTCGCGCGTCGACCGCCGTGAAAGAGCCAGTCGTCGCGTGACATGCATGCACCCCCCTCGCTGTGAAACGGTGATCAAACTTATCTTATCGATGAGACGAATCATTGAATCGTCTCATCGATCGCAGCAGGTCGGCTGTGTGGCGTGAGACGACGACGAGCGGTCC
>JAVHWG010000093.1:0-13022 GCA_032159965.1 Mycobacterium sp. | reverse complement strand
GATAAGGTAGCGCTCATCATCGGGGATTTCCTCGCCGAAGTTAAGACTGGCATCGGGAAAGGGCGCCATGGCGCGGCAGAAGGCAGCTGAGCTGAAGATAGTCGACGATAAGCCGGCCGAGTACGTGCCGAGCTGGCAGCGCGACAGTGTCGATCGATCCCTGCGCAATGCGATAGATCGGGCCCGTAAACGCAGCGACCGGTTCGTTGACGCCGCCATCGAACTGCTATCCGAACGCGACGAGAGTGACTTCTCCATCCAGGATGTGGTGGACCGCTCAAGTCAATCGCAGCGCACCTTCTACACCTTCTTCGACAGCAAAGACAGCCTGATGCTGGCTGTGTACGAGACGATTCTGCGCAAGACCGCGATGCCGATGCTGCAGAAGCAATGCGAGGGTATCGATGATCCGGTGCAGCGGCTTCGGGCGCTGCTGGACGCACTATCGGAGATCACCGAGATGCCGGCGCGGCTAGCGCGCGGCTTGAGCGTCCTTCACCTGCGGCTCGCGGAGACACGGCCAACCGAACTCGCCAGCGCACTGGAGCCGTTGCATACATTCATCGTCGAATTGCTCACCGGCGTCGCAAAAGCGGGCCGACTGCGGGAGGACCTGCCCCTGCACACTCAGGCGGCGCTCCTGCAGGAACTGCTACTTGCCTCGACCCATTCCAGGGTGTTGAGCGGCGCCAGCCAGACCAGTGTCGACGATCTGTGGGCCTTCTGTTCAGCCGCGACACTGCGCCGCGAGGACTGAACCTCCGACACCCGAGGTCAGGTCACGGCGCCGGCGATCTTGAGTGTGATCAGGTCGTCGTCTGATTTTCCGAGTCCGCGCAGAATCTCGTCAGTGTGTTCAGCGAACTGTGGCGCTCGGGTAAGGCTGACGGGCGCCTGGTCGAACTGCACAGGGTTGGCGACGAGTTCACGCGGTGTGCCGTCGACATCGAGCACCTCCGCGATCATTCCGTTGGCTCGCAGCGCCGCGTCGTGGCCCACCTCCCACGGGTCCTGTGCGACGGCCCATTGCCCCTCCATCCCGCTGAACTCCGACGTCCAGTCAACCAGCGATCGGCTCGCGATCACCTGCTGAAGGATTTCGGCCCCCTGCGCCGCGTTGGCCATCAGCGCTTCGACGGTCGCGAAGCGCGCATCGGCGATGAGGTCCTCGCGGCCGACGCGCCGGCAGAAATCAGGCCAGTAACGGCCCGGTTGGAGCATCGCCAACACCAACCATCGATCGTCGGCGGTCCGGTAATTGCCGACGAGGGGATTGGTACGCGCCGAGTGGACATACGGCAGCCGCGCTGGGGGCGTGCCCGTCAGCAGCGCGAAGGCGACCGGCAGCGCGCTGGCCCAGGCGCCCACGCCGAGTAAGGAGACGTCAACCACCGACGCCTCGCCGGTCCGCTCGCGTGCCAGAAGTGCAGCGGCGATGCCTCCCGCAATAGTCATCCCGCCGAGCGAGTCGCCGTAGGCGGCGGCGGGCATCTTGCATAGGCCGTCGAATTCGGTTGGGGTGGTTGCGAGCGCGCTGCCGCCGCGGGCCCAGAACGCGGTGCTGTCGTAACCGCCTTTTTCACTGTCGGGACCGCCGCTGCCAAAGCCCGAGCCACGGACGTAGATGATGTCCGGCTTGATCCTGCGCACGTCCTCGAGGTCGATGCCCAGCTTGCGGCGCGCCCTGGGCAGGAAGTTCGTCAGGAACACGTCGCTGGTTCGGATCAGCTCATGCAGCACCTCAAGCGCCTCTGGTCGCTCCAGCGCCAGACCGATGCTGCGCTTGCCGCGATTCGGGTGCTCCATCAAGGGCGCGAAGGCGCCGGTGCCGACGGGCATGTCCATCAGCCTGCTCAGGCCGCGCTGCGCATCACCCGTCTCTGCATGCTCAACTTTGATCACGTCCGCACCCCAATCCGCGAGAACCGCGCCCGCGGCCGGGACGAAGGTGAACTGTGCCACCTCCAGGACGCGAACGCCTTCCATGGGTCGGATCACCACTAATTTCCTCCTCGAATTGAGTCCGGTTGACGCCCAGGCGAATTGGCTGTCAACTACTCGCTGGTCGAACGTGGACAACGTCCATCATCAGCTCTCGCGGGCGAGTAAGGACGTCGTGCAGCACATCGGCCACCGTCGGTGGTGTGAGGCGCTGGGTGCCGCTCATCCGGGTTAGATAGCCGTCGGCTTCCCAGATCGGCCAGGCCCGCTCAATGTCGCCGGGGCCGAAGTTTTCGTGGATCCCGGTGTCGTCGACAGCTCCCAGGATGACCAGCGTGACCCTGATCGACTCGCGTCGCAGCTCCTTCGCCATCGCTTCCGTAAAGCCGTTCAGACCGTGCTTGGTGGCCGCGTACAGAGTCATCATCGGCAAGTGGTCGAGAGTGATCTCCGAGGAGAGGTTCATGATGTCGCCGCCCCCGGCCGCGCGTAGCAGCGGGATAGCTGCTCGCGTCGTGTAGATCGGTGCGAGCAGATTCGTCGCCACGGTGACGGCGATGTCCTCATCGCTGGCCTCTTCGATGAGCCGGATTCGGCTGGCGCCGGCAGAGTTCACTAGCACGTCGATGCGCCCGAACTGGATCGCGATCTGCTCGAACGCGGCGCGGACCTGGTCGCTGCAGGTGACGTCGGTGGTGATGGGCACTGCGGTCGCGCCGATGCTCTCGGCGACCACATCGAGCAACTGTTTGCGGCGGGCCAGCAACACCACGATCGCGCCGTCGGCCGCGCAACGCTGAGCCGTCGCTTTGCCGACGCCCATCGAGGCGCCGGAGATGACGACGACCTTTCCTTCCAGGCTGTTGGACATCAAATCCTCGATCCCCGTGTGCGACTACAGCGGCTCATGCGGAGGCCTAACTGTGGGTGGTGAAACGCAACGTTGCATCCCACGCACATGTCGTTCTACCATGACGCGTACATGACGGTCAGCTTTTGCTTATGAGCTCGTCCCGCGAACCGCTCGAATCGCTTTGGAGGGAGTCGGCGTGCCTACCTCTGTGAGCGGCAAGGACGCCAAGGACTGGGCGGCGGCGCACCTGCGTGGCAACTGCAGCTCGCTGTATACACCGTTTTCGGGCCCGGACGGTGACGATATCGACTTCGATGCGCTGCGGGCGCTGGTACGTCACTGCCTGATCGACCTCGACCAGGACGGCATCTGGCTCACCGGTGGGATCGCAGAATTTTGGTCCCTGACCACCGACGAGCTCAAGGATGTCGTGCGGGTGGCTGTGGAGGAGGCGCGACGTGTCAAGCCCGAGGCACTTGTGCAGGTGATGTCCAGCACGGACACCGCCAAGCAGTGCGTCGACCTGACGTTGCACGCCCAGGAGCTCGGCGTCGACATCTGCTACATCCTGACGCCGTACTTCGAGTGCTCCGGCAAGCCCGGTGTTTTGGAATATGCGCGCTACGTCGCGAGCAGGACGGATATGCCGCTGGGATTCTTCAACTCCCACTCGACGGGGCTCGTGCTGACCCCGAGTGAGTGCGTCGAGTTGTACCGCGAGATTCCCGCTTTGTGTGGACTGAAGAACGGGTTGCTCGACGCGCAGCACAGTCTTGCCGTGCACGAGCTGGCGCCGGAAATGGTGCTGTGGGAAGCGGACGACGAGGCCGGAATCAGGCTGGGCATACCCCACCCCGGCGCGCTCGGATCCGCGCTGTACCTGTACGAGAAGCCAGGACGTCTGCTGTTCTCCGAGTGGCGTGCCCTTTTGGTGGCCGGAGATTTCGAGAAAGCTGAGAAGTTCGCCGCCGAAACCGGATTGGCAAACATGAAGGCCGCCAGCCGCCGCTACCAGGCGCACCCCGCACGGCCTGGCGCGTTCACGCATTGGGGCGCGGGATTCAAGTTCGGCGCCTCGCTCCTTGGCCTGCAAGTGGGCAACTATCCGCATTCTCGGCCTCCGCAGACTGCATTCCCCGACGACCTCAAGGACCCGATCCGGGACGCCTACGCCGCGTCTGGATTCATTACATCCTGAGAACGGAGCGTTGCCGTGCAGGTGCACGATTTCCGCGCGGGCCTGCAGGCCTGGATCGATGCGCGAGGCGACGACCTCGTCGCGCCACTGGAAGACGACAGGGTCGACGCCCAGCTTGATCACCAGCGCCGCGTCCAGCAGATGCTGTTCGACGAGGACTGGATGCGATGGGGATGGCCGAAACGCCTTGGCGGGTTGGGCGGCTCGCCGATTCTTCGCGCCGTCCTCGGCGAGGAGCTCACCAGCCGCGCGCTGGTGCACACCACGTCCTGGTCGATGCACGAGGTGCTCGGCCCCGCGGTCGCCGAGTTCGGTCAGCCCGAGATGGTGCACGAAATCTTCCCGCGACTGCTGCGCGGTGACGAGTTCTGGTGCCAGGGTTTCTCCGAGCCAGACGCCGGCAGCGACCTCGGATCGCTGCGTACAACCGCACGCGCAGTCGGTGACGACTGGCTGATCAACGGCGAGAAGCTGTGGACCAGCTTCGCGCAGCACGCCACGCGTTGCGTCGTCCTGGCCAGAACGGGCGAGGCCGGATCCCGCGGTGTCAGCGCGTTTCTGGTGGACATGAATACTCCCGGCGTCAGCACCAGCGCACTGCGCACGATGGCCGACGTCGACGAATTCTGTTCGACAGCGCTCGTTGACGTAAAGGTGCCCGCGCACCGCCTGCTCGGTGAAGTCAACGGAGGCTGGCGGGTGGCCCAACACATCCTGGCGTGCGAGCGCGGTCCGATCTTCTGGCAGCGGGGGGCTTGGCTGAACCACCATCTCGGCATGCTGCTCGGCGTTGCCGAGGACGCAGCATCGCAGACGGTGCTCGGCGAGGCCTACGAGATGCTGTGGGCATTTCGCGCCCGATCGAAAGCCACTCAAGACCGGATCGCGGTTGGAGATCTGCCAGGACCCGAGGCCTCCGTCGACAAGCTCTTGATCGCCGCCGCGGACCAGCTCCTGTTCGACACCGCCCACGAACTGCTAAGCGGCGCAATCGAGACGGACGACACACCGCGAGGACGGGCGTGGCGACGGGAGTGGGCCTATTCACGCGCGGCGACGATCTACGGGGGTACCAGCGAAATCCAGAAAGACATTGTCGCGACGCGAATTCTCGGTTTACCCAGGTCCGCCTGATGGCCGACACGATCGAGGCGACCGAGCGCCACTTGATGGCGCAGACACTACGCCGGCTGACCGAGGATTTCGACGGTGTGCTCCTGTCGAAGGCGCTGGCGGACTTCGGATTCGCGGAAGTGCTCGCCGCGGCGCCCCGTGAGGCGGTATCAACATTGTTCGACGCGCTGGGGCGGGCCGGTTCGACGACGACGGCGCTCCAGGATGTGCTGCTGCAGCCGTTGACGGGTCTTCTCGACGGCACGGCGGCAACGCATAGCGTGGTGCTGCCCTGGATCGCGGCCGGCCATGCCGGATCTTTGGATGGCGATGTCGTTACTCTGCGCGGGCTGCTCGTGGGCGTACGGCCGGTGACCGCATTCCTTGCGCCCGTCACCGACAATGGTGAGACCGCGTGGGTCAGAGTTGCCGACTCTTCAGCGCTGTCGACAAGGGTGGTAGCGGGGCTGGACCCAGACCTCGCGATCACTGAAGTCGGCGCAAAGCGGCTCGAGGTGACCGTCCTGTCCAGCGGCGTCCAGGCCAAGGAATTGTGGAACGCGGTGGCCGCCGCGGGACGCCGGGCGCTGGGATACCAGATTGTCGGAGCGGTCGGCGCGATGATCGATCTCGCGGCCACCCACGCGTGTGACCGCGTGCAGTTCGGGCGACCGATCGGCTCATTCCAGGGTGTACGCAATCGCCTCGCCGAGGCATACGTGGCATGGCGGGCCGCGGCGGCGGCGCTCGAGCTCGCTTGGGAGGCCGACGACGAGCGCCTGGCGGGGATGTTGGCGAAATCCTTATCGGGGCGGGCGGCGCGGATCGCGGGCACGCATTGCCAACAGGTGCTCGCGGGCATCGGCTTCACCGCCGAGCATCCGTTCCACCGTTACCTCGCACGCGCCTTGGTCCTCGATTCGGTGCTCGGCTCAACGACTGAACTACGTAAAGCCATTGGGCAACAACTAGTTTCGATGGGTACCATCCCGCGACTGGTCGAACTGTGAGCACCGGGCCCGCCGTCCGCATGACGCGCGAGGGGCCGGTCGCACTGGTGGTCCTCTCGCGACCCGCCAAAGCCAACGCGATGGACGGGGAGGTTACCCGCGCCCTACTCGACACCGTGCGGTCGCTCTCCAGCGATGGCGGGGTACGGGCGATGGTGCTCAGCGGCGAAGGTGCGGCGTTCAGCGCCGGTGGCGACATCCAGACGATCCGAGAGATGGCTGCCGACAGGGAATTTCGCGATACAATCCTTGCCGAACACCAAGAATTGTTTTGGGCCATGACTCGGGTGCCGTTCGCCAGCGTCGCAGCGATCAACGGCGCCGCCGTCGGGGCAGGCGTCACCGTCGCCCTGTTGTGCGACCTGGTTGTCATGGCTCAAGACGCGTATCTGTCCGATCCGCGAGTATCGCTCGGCCTGCTTGACGGTGCAGGCGGAATTGTGCTGTGGCCTTTACTGACCAGTCTCTCAGCGGCGAAGGAGCACCTGTTGCTCGGCGATCGGGTGCCGAGCACCGAAGCCCACCGGCTCGGCCTCGTGAACCGCGTCGTCCCCACCCAAGACACCCTGACGGCGGCCCTTGAGCTTGCCGGCCGGCTGGCGGCCCTCCCGCCGTTTGCAGTAGCGGAGGCACGGCGCTTGCTGAACTCGCACATCGAGCGGGCTGCGCCGGTGCTGCCCGAATGCGCACGCGTAGAGAGCAAATGCTTCGCGACAGACGAGCATCGAACTGCGCTGGACCGGTTGAGCGCGCGCGTCGCCACGCCGTCGCGGGGGGAGTCCTAGTGGTCTCGCGCAACCGGGTGGCGCTGGTGACCGGAGGCACGCGGGGGATCGGTCGCGCTATCACAGAGTTGCTTGCCGACTCCGGGGTCGACGTAGCAGCCGGTTACGCGACGGATGCCGTTGCGGCAGAATCGGTCCGGGAGCAACGCGAGAAGGCGGGTGCCCGGGTGACCTTGCACCGCGTCGACGTGGGTGATCCCGATTCCTGCCGACGCCTCGTCGGCGAAGTCTTGGATCAGCACGGACAACTCGACTACCTCGTCAACAATGCAGGCGTGGTCACCGAGCAGCGTTACGGCGACATCACAGCTGACGACTGGCAACGGCACGTGGCTGTCAACCTGTCGGGCGCGTTCTATCTGACGCAGGCGGCGATGGGCACCATGATCGAGCGCCGCTTCGGGCGCATCGTCAACATCGGCTCGGTATCCGCGACGATGGGCAGCCCGGTGCAGATAGCCTACGCCGCAGCCAAATCGGGACTCGTCGGATTGACGCGATCGACGGCACGTGCCGTCGCGCGAAAGGGCATCACGGTGAACTGTGTCATCCCCGGCAGCTTCGATACCGATCTGTCGCAAGGGCTGGCGCTCACCGCTCGCGATGTCGTGACGTCGATGATCCCCGTCGGCCGCTGGGGGCGACCGGAGGAACTCGCGCACGCGGTTAGATTCCTGCTCGACGACATGGCCTCCTACATCACTGGGTCCGTCGTTACGGTGGACGGCGGAATGAGCATGGGCGGATGACCCCGACTCCGTTGACAGCGGCACGTATCGTCGCTCCCGGTGTTCCGCAAGAGCGCCAAAATGAGTACCGCAGGATGGGCTTTGTCAGCGATATGACCATGGGTTCGTCGGTCGAAAGAGCTGCCCGCCTGTGGGGTTCGCGGCCCGCCCTCGCGGAGGGGGGTACGCAGATGACGCACTGCGAGGTGCTGGAGCTGGTTGAGCGTGCCGCAGCATGGCTGGCCGCCGCCGGAATTCGACCCGGCGACGTCGTCTGTTGGCAGACGCCGAACTGGTGGGAGGCGCATCTGCTGGGTTTGGCTATCTGGCACGTCGGAGCGGTCAGCGCCCCGATCGCCGCGTTCTACCGAGAGCATGAGCTGCGCCAGGTGATCGAGGAGGTGCGGCCGGCGGCCGTCATCACGACCGGTTCGTTCCGCGGCTTCGAGCACGCGGAGGCGTTCGACGACCTGCTCGCCGAGAACGGCCTGGGCCGTATACCCCGGATCCTCTTGCGCGGATCACGTTCGGGCTGGACGCCGTTCGACGACGTCGTGTCACACCCCGGGCGCGATCCGTCCGCGAAGATCGGAGCGGACGAGCCTTGCCTGGTCCTGTTCACCTCCGGGACAACGTCGCGCGCCAAGGCGGCGGTGCACTCGTCGCGCACGTTGCTGGCCGAAACCCGGCAACTCGCCGATGCATGGGGGCTGTGTTGGGAAGACGTCGCCTACATGGCTGCCCCACTACAACACATCACGGGCCTGCTCAACGCAATGACGCTCCCGTTGCTTGTAGGGGCCCGCGCGGTGCTCGCTGAGCGGTGGGACCCGACCCAGGCCGTGCAGGACATGGTGACACATCATGTGACCTACTCGGCTGGCGCCACCGTGTTCCTGCAGGAGTTGACCGATGCGGCGAGGGACGCTCGAGCTCGGTTGCCGCTGCGGATGTTTGCCTGCGGGGGAGCGTCCGTGCCGCGCGCGGTGATGGAGCGCAGCGAGGAGCAGGGCATTCCGGCTGCGCGGGTGTACGGCATGACCGAGTTGCCCACGGTAACGATCATGAACCGTGCCAACTCCTTCGATCTGCGCGCGACAACTGACGGCGCCCTGGCGCCAGGGGTTGAGGTGCGCACGCTCGGCGACGACTGTCAGCCGCTACCAACGGGTTTCGCTGGGGAGCTCGTGGTGCGGGGACCCGAGCGGATGCTCGGGTATCTGGATCCCGAGGCCAACCGCGCCGCACTCGACGATGACGGCTGGTTCCGGACCGGCGACGTCGGCGTCCTCGACGACAATGGATTTCTCACGATCACCGGCCGCATCAAAGACGTCATCAACCGTGGCGGCGAGAAGTTCTCCGCTCGCGACATCGAGGACCTTCTGGCGGCGCATCCCGCGGTGCGCCAGGCCGCTGTGGTGCCGGGCGCCGATCCCAGGTTCGGTGAGATCCCGGTTGCCTTCGTCGTGCTTCACGACGGTGGCCAGGCCTCGGTCGGCGAACTGGCCGCACACCTGCACACCGTAGGCTTGGCTCGCCAAAAAACGCCAACCGCATGGCATTTCGTGGATTCGCTGCCGACGACCCCGTCGGGCAAGGTCAAGAAGTTCGAGCTGGTCGCCGCCGTGAAGACCGCTGAAGGGCAAGGATGAACCGAGACCAGTTCCACGCCATGCTCACCCTCGCCGAGGACGCCGACGGCCGCACCGTGCTGCCGGTTCCGGACCCGGGCGTGGAGCGGATCTTCGGCGGGCAGATCATGGCCCAGCTGATCGTCGCCGCGGCGCCGCCCGACTCGAGCAAAACGGTGAAGTCGCTGCACACCGCGTTCCCCCGCGCCGGACGTGCCGCCGATCCGCTCTACCTGGAGCTGGAGACCACCCACGACGGACGCTCGTTGGGGCATCTGCGAGCGGTGGCGTGGCAGGGCGAGGAGGCTGACCGCCGGGTGGTCGCCACCGCGTCAATCCTCGTTGAGGAGGCTGACGACGGGTACGACCATCAGTACGCTGCCGCCGAGGCCGGCGATCCGATGGCGGCCAGACCCGTTGACTTCGCGGTCATTCCGGGCGAAACCCGACTGATCGGCGAAGGCCTGGACGTCGAGGCAGCCGCAGCCGCCGACCTGGCGTTCTGGATGCGCTGCCCAGACTTCACGGATACCGCGCTGGCCCAACCGGTCGTCGCCTACATCTCGGACTGGCCGCTCATCGGCACCCTGCTCAAGGCAGTGCCCGGGGTCAGTGAGCG
This sequence comes from Mycobacterium sp., assembly GCA_032159965.1. Taxonomy (GTDB): domain Bacteria; phylum Actinomycetota; class Actinomycetes; order Mycobacteriales; family Mycobacteriaceae; genus Mycobacterium. The sequence goes on along the minus strand of JAVHWG010000093.1, from coordinate 3,141 downwards.
CGACGCCCATGTCAGTGTCCAGACCGGCGTCGTCACGCACTCGGTGTGGTTCCACCGGCCCTTCGACGTTGCACAATGGCTGCGGGTGCAGATCCGGGGCGTGCGACTCGTCGGTGGTCGCGGCTTCGGCACCGGAGAGGTGTATACCCAAGCCGGATCACACGTGGCGTCGTTCGCGCAGGAAAGCGTCGTCAGGACACCCCCGAAAGGAATGCAGCCATGACAGCCCAGCACTTCGTCCGCTACGACGTCGACGATAAGGTCGCGGTCATCACCCTCGACCGCCCCGAGGCCGCCAACGCGCAGACGCCCGGCGTTCTCAAGGATCTCGACGACGCCTGGCGCCGCGCGGATGAAGACCCGGAGGTGCGAGTGATCGTATTCACCACGACCGGTAAGAATTTCTCGGCCGGCCATGACATGTCCGGCAGCGATCCGTCGGCCGACGGCCGCAGCCTTCGCCCCAGACGCGCCGAAGACGGAAAAATACTAGCGGACGACTACTACGACTGGGAGACGCGCGGCTACCTGGACTATGCCAAGCGCTGGCGTGATATCCCAAAACCGACGATCGCCGCCGTCCAGGGTAAGTGCATTGCCGCGGGGTTGATGTTGTGCTGGCCGTGCGACCTCATCGTCGCGGCCGACAATGCGCAATTTTCCGACCCCGTCGCTCTGATGGGCATCATGGGCGTCGAATATCACGCTCACACCTGGGAACTCGGACCCCGCAAGGCCAAGGAGATGCTCTTCACCGCGGGGTCGATAAGTGCTCAGGAGGCTCTGCTGACGGGGATGGTCAACCACGTGGTGCCGCTTGAGGAGCTGTCGCAGTTCACCATGGGTTTGGCCCAGCGCATTGCCAAGACCGATCCCTGGGCGTTGCGCATGGCCAAGCGGGCCGTCAACCACACCCTCGACACGATGGGCTTCTCGACCGCGATCGCTTCCTGCTTCGACATGCACCACCTCGGGCACAGCCGTGCCCTCGCGGCTACCGGTGGTAAGACCGTCGTGATGGCCGACCTGGAGCGGATGAAAGCCGCCGGCCGCGCTGAATCGTGAGCGCTATGCCTGGGATTCGATCTCTGGAAAGGGAACTCCGGCGTTTTCGCACCACCGACTCAGCATCTTGAGCATCGCGTCGGGATTGTAAATGTCCTCTTCCCGCCACCACTGGTTGTTCCCCGCATACTGCAACAGCGTCCACGACTCCACGGAGTAAGGCCCGGAGCCGTTTACATTTGGCATCTCGTTCCCGACTGCGAAGACAACCAAACCGGCTTCTTCGTCGAACGCGCGCCAGCGCAACGGGTATCGCATCTGCGACCACATGGACATCGCTGGGATTAACCACGCCTTGATCTGCTCACGCCCGTGGAATGTGCCCACGAAGTGCTCCACGTAGACGGCATCCACGGTGAACAATTCGCAATAGGCCTCCCAGTCGCCGTTCTCCTGGGCCGACCGGCTCACCGCCATGAAGTGGTCGTGGGCGGCAGTGAGTTCTTCTCGAGTGAACATTACTGACTCCGTTTCTATTTGGGTCCGTGGCCGCAATCGTCAGAGCAACCCGCGTGCGCCGTGCGGCGGCAGGTCGAGATACGTCAACACTCCCGGCGGCGCGTCGCACACCGCAGGGATGGCATTCGTGACGGGGGTGACCGCGACGATGTAACCGGCATGGGTGGTGTCACCGAAATCGGAGGTGAGCGACATGTCGACCTTGAGGTTGGGTTCGCCCTCGATGAGCACCCGGTAGACGTCGTCGAGGCCATGCTCGGGAAAGTCCTCGCGACGCAGCTTCGTGATGTGCTCGATGACGATGCGTGACTCGCCGTCGACGATTCCATGGATGGAAAACGACATCCCCGACACCGTGCCCTTGGCGATATGGCCAAACGGAATGTCGAAGTCGTTGTCCGCGTGAATCACCCGATGCGATTCCTCGATCCTTTCCAGTGTCACCCCCATCGCGTCAGCGAGCATCGCGACGCTCGGGCCCCAGATGCTGGCCGTCACACCGGGGGTGAGGATCATCGAGGACGAGATGTCTGGTTTGCCGAACCCGTAGAGTCCGAGCTGAGGGTTATTCCAGGGCCCGTAGTTGTAGATCTCGAACAGCTTGATCGAGCGGACCTGTTGCGCGACAGTAAGTGGCGCCAGTGCCAGTCCGAAGCCGGCCCAGCCGGGATCTCCTCCGCTGGTGTAGAAGGACGATCCTCCAGCGAGGCAAGCTGACTGCAGACGATTGTAGGCGGTGCCGCCCTTGGCTTTCGGGTAGACGAGGGCCGGATCGGATACGTTGACGACGTTCGTGCCGGCCCGCAGGATGCGGACGCAGTCTTCGACTACCTGGTCCTCTCTACCCATGCTGTCGGCGGCATAGCAGACGCAGTCGGCGCCGCTAGCGATCAAAGCGTCGGCGTCCTGCGTGGCGGTGACGCCGACAGGCGCGACCCGGCAAAGCTCGCCCACGTCGCGTCCTGCCTTCTCGGCCGACGAAACCCATACACCGACGAGATCGAGGTCGGGATGCTTGAGAATAGTCTGCACGGCAAGGGTGCCGAGGTTTCCTGTGCCCCACTGAATCACCCTGTACCGCATGTGGTCTCCAATTGAATCAGCGCTCATCGAACGTGGTCATTCGGCGCTCAGCATCCGGACGAGCTCCTGGCGGTCGACCTTTCCGGTCGGCAGCATCGGTAGATCGTTCTCCCTGAAGAGACGCATGACGGTTGGGACTTTGAACGACGACAGGTGCTTGCGCGCGTGGCTACGCAGTGCCTCGCAAGACATGTGGACGCCGTGGCGCGGGACGATGGCGGCAGCAACCACCTCGCCCCGGATTGGATCGGGCAAGCCGACGACGAAGCTGTGCAGGACATTCGGCATTGAGTCGAGCACGGACTCGACCTCGGCGGGGGATACGTTGGATCCGGCGGTCTTGATCATGGCGTTGGCCCGCCCGGTGAAGTGCAGGTGGCCGGCGTTGTCGAACCATCCCCGATCACCCGTCCCATACCAGCCATCGGCGGTGAAGACCTGGTGGCGTTCCACTTTATACAGCCGGTCCATCATGATCGGCCCCCGCACCTGGATATCTCCCTCTTCGTTGCGGGGGAGCTGCACGCCCAAATC
>JAVHWG010000077.1:0-3028 GCA_032159965.1 Mycobacterium sp. | reverse complement strand
TTCCCGACGCCGTCGAGGCCTTCGTGGCGTTGGGTCGAGTCGACGAGGCGGAGCCGCTGATCGCCGCGCTAGAGCGCAACGGCCGTCGTCTCGACCGCGCCTGGATGCTGGCGATCGGTGCCCGGTGCCGGGCCGTGGTGCTGGCAGCCCGTGGTGACCTCGAAGGCGCGAATCTGGTTGCGCAACAAGCAATGACGGAGCACGACAGGTTGCCGATGCCGTTCGAACGCGCTCGCACCCAGCTGCTGGTCGGCCAACTCCACCGTCGGAATCGGCAGAAGGACGCCGCGTCGGCGGTTTTGCGCGAGGCATTGCTGGCCTTCGAGACGATGGGCACCCCGCTGTGGGCCGAACGTGCCCGGGCCGAACTGGGCCGGGTCGACATCGGGCCACGGCAGACCGCCGGGCTGACCCCCACCGAGCAACGGGTCGCTGAATTAGCCGCCTCGGGGATGACCAACCGCGACGTCGCCGCCACATTGTTCATCAGCCCGAAGACCGTCGAAGCCAACCTCTCCCGCGTGTATCACAAACTCGGCATCCGCTCGCGCGCCGAACTCGGCCGGCGCATCGACCAACGCGGCGGGGGCAAAGCGTAGGGAAACCCCTGATTCTTCCGCGCACCGGGCGCCATAGCGTCGGCTCTGGAAGCTAGGAGGTCGAGCCATGGTGGCGAACCTGATTGAGCCGGACCACGACGTCGACGTCGCATCCCTACCACTTGCACCGAAGAATCCACTGCCCTACCTGCAGCGGATGCGGCAGGCGCGCATATTTCACACCGGACTCGAGGCACTGCGCGACGCGGGCGGGCCGGTGACCAGGTTGGTCTTCGGCCCAAAGTGGTTGCTCCCGCCGTTGGTTGTCGTCACGTCGCCGAAGGGGATCCGCGACGTCCTCGGCCGATCGGATGCGCTGGTCGAGAGGAACAAAATCCACGCCGAGATGTTGAAGCTGCTCGGCGGAAGCCTCTTCTCCGTGACTCACGAGCAATGGCTCCCTCGTCGACGGGCGCTGCAGCCGCTATTCACGAAACACCGCGTTCGTGCATTTGGCGCCGACATGTCACAGGCGGCGGAAACGATTGCCGGCAGTTGGAAACCGGACGAAGTCATCGACCTCGACGTACAGTGCCGCCGGTTGACCCTGCGCGCGTTGGGTCGGTCGGTGCTGGGAATCGACCTCGATGAACGCGCGGAAGCCATCGCCGAGCCCTTGGAAATAGTGCTCAAATACATCTCCGACCGAGCGCTGGCGCCAGCTCGAGCCCCGCGATGGTTGCCGACTGCACGGCAACGACGCGCCCGTGCGGCGGCGGCCACGTTGCATCAGCTCGCGAACGAGGTCCTGCAGGCCTGCCGGGCCGACCCGACTCGCAACGCACCCCTGGTGCACGCGCTGATCGCGGCTGTAGACCCGACTACCGGACAGCAATTGTCGGACGAAGAGATCTGCAACGAGCTGATCACGTTCATGGGTGCCGGGCACGACACCACCGCAACCGCCCTGACCTTCACGCTGTGGGCGCTCGGCCGCCACCCAGATGTGCAAGACCGTGTTGCGGCCGAGATCGCCGAAATCGGTGACCGCGAACTGACGCCCGAGGACGTTCCTCGCCTCAAGTACACCATCAGCGTCCTGCACGAGGCACTCCGCCTGTGTCCCCCGGGGGCGACGATTGGCCGACTCGCCATGCAGGACATCGAGGTCGACGGTTACCGCGTCGAAGCCGGATCGATGTTGATGGTGGGGGTGTACGCGGTACAACGCGACCCGTCACTGTGGGACCACCCGGTGGTGTTCGACCCGGATCGGTTCAACACTGCCAACTCGAAGGGCCGGGATCGCTGGCAATATCTGCCGTTCGGGGCCGGTCCACGCTCATGCATCGGGGACCACTTCGCGATGCTCGAGGCCACACTCGCACTGGCTACCATCATTCGCCGACGTGAGATTCGATCCCTGAAAGAGGACTTTCCCATGGCCACGCCTTTCACGACCGTTGCTGCACAACCTATTCCGGTCCGCGTGCGCACCCGTGACCATCATCGGGACTCCGCGTGCTGACGGAGACCTCGCCAGGGTTACATTCCTATCCATGCGCATCGTCCTCCTGCATGGTCTGACGAACTCCTCGCGCGCATTCGGCCCGCTCATCGCCCTGCTCGACGGGTTCGACGTGACGGTCATCGATCTGCCGGGACACGGGAGCAGAGCGAGGCAGCCCGGCAAGCGCACCATCGGGGCCATCGCCGACGCCGTCATCCCCGAGATACCCCGCCCGGCGGTTGTTCTCGGCCACTCGCTCGGCGGCCTTGCGGCCACTGCGATCGCCGAGCGCAGGCCCAAACTGGTCTCGCACCTCGTCCTTGTCAACTCGCCGCCGACCGTTGGCTCGCGCCGCACCGCAGCGCGAGGGGGCGAGAAGATCGTTCGCACACCGGCTTTGGGTCCGATCGTCTGGCGAATATTGCCGCGCAGCGCGGCCCGCGACGGATTGCGCTCCGCGTTCGCACCCGGCTACGACGTCCCGGACTGTTTCGTCGACGACCTCCGCCGACTGAGCTGGCGCACGTTCGTCGACGCGACCGGCGCCGTGGACTCCTACCTCGGTGACCAGTCGCTGTACGGACGGGTCGGATCACTCGAGACGCCGACGACGATCGTCTTCGGCGAACGCGACCAGCGTGTCGATCTCGCATCTCTCGGCGGATATTCACACACCGACGCCGACGTTGTCACGATCGCGGACGCCGGCCACACGCCCGCGTGGGAAGCACCCGAGCAGGTCGCTGCCGTATTGCGGTCGTTGGCTTAGAATCCCGGCAGAGGCTCTGACGCTTGGTTTCGGCGACCTCGCCCGGATCAGCTGAGGCTTACCAACTGGTCGATCGAGTCGTAGGGCAGGTCCCCGTCCACCACCGCGGACACCGTCATGTTCTTCAAAGTGATGGACCCGTCGTGGTTGTCCAGAAACGCCGTGTCCGCCGCATCTCTGCCCGTGGCGATGCGCACCATGGACTGCCGG
>JAVHWG010000072.1:0-3347 GCA_032159965.1 Mycobacterium sp. | reverse complement strand
ATCGGCGTCGGCTGGTCGGCTACCACGAAGCCTGCATCCTGCAGCCGCTTGCGCGCTGCCTCGAGCTTCAGACCGGTCACGCTTGGCACGGCCTTGGCCGAACCGCCGTCGACGTAACGCCGATCGGTGGGAGGTAGCGCAATGGGACCGAAGTCGTTCGCGATCGGTTTCATCGCCAGGAACCACGTGCGTGCGGGTGACGCACCGCCGAAGAGGTTCCCGTTGGCGCATTTTCGCAGCGGGTACGAACAGAGCCCGGACGGCTTCGGGGAGTCGTCGAAGACGTAGTTGGCGGCGGCGTACTGGTTGGTGAATCCCAGAAATGCCGACGACCGGTGAGATTCGGTGGTGCCCGTCTTTCCCGACATGGGCAGATTCCATCCCGCAGAACCCGCCGAACCTGCAGCCGTTCCGCCGGTGGTGTCCTTGCCGAGGGCAACGGAGAGCGTGTTGGCGAGCCCTTCGGGGACGACTCGTTCGCAGGGTGCGGTCTTGAGGGCGACCTCGTGGCCGTGCCGGTCGAAGACCTTGTCGATGGGCGACGGCGGGCACCACATGCCGCCGGAAGCCAACGTCGCGGCGACGTTCGACAGTTCGAGTGCATTGAGTTCGAAGGGCCCGAGTGTGAAGGAGCCGATGTTCTGCCGCTTGACGTAGTCCGCAAGGCTCTCGTCGCTGGCGGGTTCGTAGGCGCGGGCGGTACCCGACGCGGCGTAGGACCGCAGCCCGAGCCGCACCGCCATGTCCACTGCACGCGGGACACCGACCTGCGCAATCAGATTGGCGAAGGCCGTATTGGGCGACTGCGCCAGCGCGTCGGTCACGCTCATCGTGCCGCGGTAACCGCCGGCGTTCTTCACGCACCAGGTCATCGGTGGGCACCCGGGGACGTCGCTGCTGCTGCCCAGGCCGGTGCCCCGGAACGTATCCGGAACGTCGAGTTGGGCGTTGATGCCCAGTCCCATCTCTAGCGCCGCAGCGGTCGTGAAGATCTTGAATACCGACCCGGCGCCGTCACCGACCATCGAGTAGGGCTGCGGCTGCACGGTCTGGCCCGCGGCGAGGTCGAGGCCGAAAGCCCGGTTGTCGCCCATCGCCACGACGCGGTGCGCGTCCCTGCCCGGCCTGATCACCGACATCACACTGGCGACGCCGTCCTGCGTGGGGGACGCCACGGCGTCGATCCCGCGTTTCACGCTGTCCTGCACCTTCGGATCGAGAGTGGTGCGAATGAGGTAGCCGTTGTGTGCCACGTCCTCCCTGCTGATGCCCGCGGTCGCCAGGTAACTCAGCGCGTAGTCGCAGAAGAACGCGCGGTTTCCCGCGGCGATGCAACCCTGTGGCAGCACGTTGGGTCGCGGCAGGATGCCCAACGGTTGGGCGGCGGCCGCGCGCAGTTCGTCGGCCTTGTCCGGCAGGTTGTCGATCATGGTGGTGAGCACCAGGTTCCGCCGCGCCAGCGCGCCTTCCGGGTTCGTGTACGGATTGAGTGAGCTCGTGGACTGCACCAGGCCGGCAAGCAGCGCAGCCTGCTGCCAGTTGAGCTGCGAGGCGTCGATGCCGAAGTAGGTCCTGGCCGCGTCCTGGACGCCGTAGCCTCCGTTGCCGAACGACACGAGGTTCAGATAGCGGGTCAGGATCTCCGGTTTGGACAGCGCCTTGTCCAGTTCGAGCGCCATCCTCATCTCGCGGAGCTTGCGCGTGGGCGTGGTCTCCACGGCCGCCGCGCGGTCGGCGGCGGTCTTGGCATTCACCAGCAGGTTGAAGTTCTTGACGTACTGCTGTTCGATCGTCGACCCGCCCCTGGCGTCCTTGGCACCGCTGAGGTAGTCGCGCAGACCGGTCAGCGTGCCCTGCACGTCCACGCCGTTGTGGTCGGCGAATCGCTTGTCCTCGATCGAGACGATTGCCAACTTCATGGTGTCCGCGATCCGGTCAACGGGCACCTCCCATCGGCGCTGGGCGTAAAGCCACGCGATCGGGTTGCCCGCAGCGTCGACCATCGTCGTGACGGCCGGCACGGTGCCCTCCACCACCTGTGCCGAATCGGCGACGACCACGCTGGAGATCCGCGCGGCGGACAGACCGACACCGCTGGCCAATGGAAACATCAGTGCCGCCGAGAGAATGCCGGCCAACACGCAATGGAAAGCCAGCTTGGCGATTTTCGCGAGCACGTCCCGCCGGGCCATGCCGCCAGCGTAGGGCCCCGAAGAATCGACGAGGAACCGATGCTGCCTGCCCAGGGGAAATGGCTCCGCTCAGGTGTCCTTGACCGAAGCTAAAGTGCAGGCATGAGCGTCGGCAACGGGTCAGTGGAGCTGTCGCAACTCCCGGTGTCCGGTTCGGTGCCCGCCGAGCGCGGCGACGCCGCGCGGAACCGCGCGCTGTTGTTGGCCGCTGCCCGCCAACTGATCGCCGAGCACGGCTCCGAGGCCGTGACGATGGACGACGTCGCGGCCGCCGCGGGCGTCGGCAAGGGCACCTTGTTCCGCCGTTTCGGCAGCCGCGCCGGCCTGATGATCGTGTTGCTCGACGAGGACGAGAAGGTCGAGCAGCGGGCCTTCATGTTCGGTCCCCCGCCGCTGGGTCCCGGCGCCCCGCCGCTGGAGCGACTGCTCGCCTACGGTCGCGCGCGCCTGCGGTTCGCGTGGGAACACCGCGACCTGCTGTCCGACGCTGGTCGCGATCCGCAGACCCGGTTCAACGCGCCAGCCATGCTGCACCACACCCACGTGCGCATGCTTCTCGAAGCCGCGGGCACCACGGGTGACCTCCACGCGCAGGCCGATGCGCTGATGTCGCTGCTCGACGCCGACACCGTCGCGCACCAGGTGGTCGATCTTGGCCGCGGTCTCGAGACCCAGGGCGATGCGTGGGAAGGCGTGGCCCGCAAGCTCTGCGGACGGTGATGGTGTCCTGCGTCTTTCACGTCGACCTCGACCAGTTTCTCGCGTCGGTCGAACTGCAGCGCCACCCCGACCTGGTGGGCCTTCCCGTGATCGTCGGCGGCAACGGCGATCCAACCGAACCGCGCAAGGTCGTCACCTGCGCCTCGTACGAGGCGCGGGAGTTCGGCGTGCACGCGGGCATGCCACTGCGCACCGCTGCGCGGAAATGCCCCGACGCCACGTTCCTCCCATCCGACCCCGCCGCGTACGACGAGGCTTCCGAGCACGTGATGAGCGTGCTACGCGACCTGGGACACCCGCTCGAGGTGTGGGGATGGGACGAGGCCTACCTCGGTGCCGACGTCGAGAACCCATACGAGTTGGCGGAGCGCATCCGTACCGTCGTCGCGGCTGAAACCGGGTTGTCCTGCTCCGTCGGCATCAGCGACAACAAGC
>JAVHWG010000023.1:0-5740 GCA_032159965.1 Mycobacterium sp. | reverse complement strand
TCGCCGGCCCGCGGCCGCGTCCACCGCCCATGCCCAGGCCGGACGCGCCGCCGAACTGTAGAACCAGCTGCAGCTGCTTCGGATCGGTCAGCGGGTCGTCCTGCGGGCCGTACGTCTGGCCCTCCGGGAAGTAGCCGATCTCACCCTCGCGCAGAATCCCCTGCTCGCCCAGGTTCATGTCGCCGACGAGCGGTAGCCGAATTTGCTCGAAGGTGTGCCGGTGACGGGGCATGTTGAAGTCGGCCTCCTGGCGACCGAGGATGTAGCGGTAGTTCTCGAGTGACTCCGGCTCGCCGCCCATCAGCAGGTAGTTGAACGCCACCGTCCCTCGCGGGTGGTCCAGGTGGTAGCCGTTTTCGTCGTACGGCGCGATCTTCATGTGCTCCTCCGTAGGTGGCCTCAATTTGCTCGCTCAAGTCCTAAACCAACCTACCTACTTGGTAGGTTGGCGGTCAAGATAGAGTACGGATGCGGCGGTTAGGTAGCGGCGAGGTTTGAACGAGGCTTGCGCGATCTTGGCCGCGTCCGGACGTGCGGGCCTTCCAGTCACCGAGGAGACAACGATGGCGCGACCGGCAGCCAGGGTGCACCGCGTGCGAATCGCCGACCAGATCGTTGACGATCTGCGCGGGCAGATCCTCAGCGGTGAACTCGCCGACGGGGCTCGGCTGCCCTCCGAGCGTGACCTCGCCACCCAGTACGGGGTGAGCGCACCTACGGTTCGCGAAGCCGTCCGGGTGCTCACCGCGATGGGCCTGTTGCGCACCTCCAACGGCAGCCGGAGCATCGTCACTGCCACGAGTGATGTCTTGCTGGCAATGTCCATCGCGTCGGTGGTCCAGTTCGAGAAGATGACCGCAGCCGACGTGTTCGGCCTGCTCGGGGTGCTGAATTCATACGCAGTCGAACTAGCCGTCGAACGCGCGTCCGACGAGGACATCGACCGCCTGCGAGCCGCCGCCGAGCGGGCCGGCGAGGAAGCCGACGTCGAGGCCGCCTCGGCCGCACTGGTGCACTACTTCCTCACGCTCGCCGCGATCTCCCACAATCCGCTGCTCGCAGCCCTGTGCCGGATCATCACGCTGATCCAGGTCGGCCTCGCCGTCGAGCTTTCCAAGGACAGCGGCGAGGAATGGGGAGCGATTCCGCGTTCGCTGAACCAGGCGCGCCTGGACATCGTCGACGCCATCGGGGCGCGCGATTCCCGCCGTGCCGTCCAGCTCGTGCGTGAGTACCACAGCAAGGTCGTCGAGCGGATCCGAGCGTCGCCCGGCGCGGCGAAGGTGCGCGATGTCGACCCGGACCTGACCGCGGTGTTGTCGTCCTGGCTCGGCACCAACGTCGGAGTCGGCACCAGCCTCGACCGGCGCACCTGAGGCTCATTAGGTGTGTCCTAATTGCAGCGGCTCACTGGGCGTCACGGTGCGCGCAGGGCGAGTGCCCTGACCGGTGGGCAGTGGGCGCTACTGGAGCCGGTGTTCAACGCGCCCGGCAAGCGGGGCTGCGCGCCGGTGGTCCCGGCCCGTACGAAGCGGCGAGCGACGGTGCGGAGCCAGCTTCGACGGCCGCGCGAGCACCGACCCAGGCTGGTAGACGGCTGGGTAGATGCTCTCGTGACTCAGCTTCATCGCCAGGTCGTCGGGAAGCCGTCAATGATCAGGGCCTTAACCTCCCGCGCGGATCGTACGAGTAACCGCGGCGTCGCCTATCGGCAACACAATGACTACGGAAGCGGGCGAACTATTGATCTGGGCCAATAACGCGCGCTGCTCAATCAGCCGGTGTCGGGCGCACTAGAACGACGGCTGTAGCGCGCCTGATCGCGGCTATCCGGTCGACTGTTTGGGATGCGCGTACGTGGTATGGGGTGGGTCCGACTTTGTCAGGTTGACTTGGTCGCTCGGATCCGCCTGGCAACGTCGGCGTAGCGGCCCACTGGGACCAGGTGAACGCCGTCGAATTGGCCCGACGACCGGATCTCTTCGATCATCTCGAGTGCGAGTTCAACACCTGCGTCGCGGTCGCTATCGAGACGGTCGATGAGTTGACTTGGCACCCCGATCTCGGGCACGTCGGCCGCGATCCTTTTCGCCATCTTGCTGCTGGCCATCACCATCACCCCCGCGAGCAGCTTCCCGTCGTAGTTGACGCTCTCCCGCCAGGCGAAGAGGCTGTCCAAGTCATAGCTGACCTGGGCGACCAAGAAATCAGCCTGGTTCTTCCATGACGGCACCGCGCCACTGGCGCGCACCGTCGCACCGACCTGGAAGGTCGGCTCCCCATAGGCATGAGCCTCGTCGATCATGCGGCGTACCGTCAGATCGGTCGATCGGGTGCCCTCGGATGGGTCGTCACCGCGCACGAACAGAAACCTGTCCACGCCGTACGCGGCAGCCGTCAGCAAGTCTCGCCGGAAACCGAGAAGGTTCCGATCGCGGCTGTTCACACATGCCACGGCAGCACCGCCCAAGGCAGCGACCTCCCGGGCAACAGCGATGCTCGAAACTGTCGCCCTGCCGAGGTGGTTGTCCGGCACCAGAAACGAGTCGGCAACGCCGGTCAGGATCGCGATCTGGCGACGAACCCGCGACAGATCTGGTCCGGTTGCGGGCTCGATCTCACACAACAGCTCGAACGACTTCGAGGCAGACGCGCAGTCGAGGATGTCCACAACCGGATCTTCCCATCCAAGCGACCAGCGCGGTACGGAGTCGCGGCCGTGTCCGCGCCCATCGTCACTCCCTGTGAACTAAGCGGCATTGCGACGCTTACTGGGTGTGTCCCTATTCGACCGCTGGCGGTGGGGCGTTCGGCCCCTGAACCGGCCGGACACGCCGACGAGCGTGACTCTCAGGTGATCGGTTAGAGCATCAAACACTCAGGGCAGAGCACGGGGTCAACGGCTACGTCCGGGGTCGCCCCACAGGAGTCCAGCAGGTACAAGTCGGTGTGGCGGGATACCGCACAGAGCACGCTGCTCGCGTCGTCTACGACAACGACAACGTTCGCGTGCTCATTGGATCAACCAGCGGTGTTGTTCATGATCGGTGTCGGGGCTTCCGTCGTGCTCTTCGCTCGGCGGTCGCGAATCACAACGACTACGCCGATGGCCGCCATGATCACAAACGGTAGCGCTGTCCATATCCACTCAACGACGTGCGTGACCCAGTTCGGGCCGTTGATGCAGTACGAGTACGAACTGACGAGCTTGCCGTTCGCGACTTCCGAACCGCTACTGCACTCCTCGTTCCAGCCGGTGAGGTGCGGTGCGATCTGCATGAGCAACACCGGAAAGCCGATCGCCGTTGCAATACCCACGGCCTTCCCAACCCATGTGAGGCGTCGACTGAGGCCCAAGAGACAACCGCCGACGATGAGCAGAGCGGGGGAGGCGAACAGCAGCAGACCAAGCCAAAACGCACCGGCGGGGGTCAGGTCTAGCGATAGCGGGCCTAGACCGCGCTGCCAGCCGAAGCAGGCGAGATACAGCAGCAACAGCGCCACGAGTTCGGGCGCTATCGTGCGGGCGTTGCGAAGGCGCGAGATCCGGCTCGGACGTCGCGGCGTCACGTCACCTGACCCGTCGGCGTCACGAACGAGTGCTTCGGGCGTGCCCAGTCGCGCGAAGGTCTCTTCTGCGGCTTGGCTCGATCGTCCAGCCGTGGCGAGGTGCTCGGCTATGTCAGCCACCAGGTCATGCGCTTGGTCGGGAGGCAGAACCTCGTTTGCCTTGCGACGCAGGTCTTCAACGTAGGCGGCGGCGCGCCGTTCGTACTGCTTATCCGGCATGGTGCCCGCCTACCCGCAGGAACTGCTCGACACCGTCGACGAAGGACGCCCACTCGCCTCGAAACGCGTTGATCGCCTTCGCCCCGCCCGGCGTGATCGAGTAGTAGCGCCGTGGCGGGCCACTCATGGACTCGCGCCACTCCGTTGCCACTGCACGGTCGCGGCGCAGGCGCGATAGCAGTGGATAGATCGTGCCCTCCGTGGCCGCAAGCGCGTCGATCTCGGCCAGCCTCTTCACGAGATCGACCGCGTACATCGACTCTTGTTCCAGCAAAGAGAGAACGCAGAACTCAATCACCCCACGCCGCAACTGGGTCAGCGGTGACTTGGCCTCGCCAGGTACCATGCCACGCAAGGTACCGCAGACGATCTAACCGCGCCACATCCGGACATGCCGCGTTCCGAGCGCGCCGCGAGACGGCCTCGCACCGCTACGCGGCTCGACGCATCCCGGCCGGTCGTGCGCCGGGCTGGCCCAGGTGCCGCAGAGTCGTGGCGATGCAGGCGACCTGGAGCCAGCCGGTCGCTGAGGCGGTGGTGTTCTCGAAGGACTTGGCGAGTCTGCGGCTGCGGCCGAGCCGGCCGTGGGCCACCTCGACGCGCCAGGCGTGCCGGATGGGACGGAAGACCGGCTGCTTGTCCTCCCACCCGACCCGGCGCGCCTCCACGCCGTGCCGACCGCCGAGCTTGTCCGCCGCCCGCGCGGTCACGCCGCGGTCGACGAGGACCAGCTCCAGCCGGTCGGTGACGCCCTGCTGGGCGAGGTGGTCGAGCATGACCCGGCTGGTCTCGTTCTCGTGCATGGACGCGGGCACCACCACCCCGGCCCCCGGCAGTCCGGTGACGTCGACGGCGACGACGCGCTTGGCGCCGTTGGTGCGGCCGAACGGCCCGCCGCGGTCATGGAACGTGGCCCCGCCGTTGGACGCACCGCGGGCCAGGTGGGTGTCGATGACCACCATCGACGGCGACGCCTCCGCCCGCCCCTCGGCCTCGCGGGCGGCGGCGTGCAGCACCGTCAGCGGACCGTTCAGTCACCGCCAGCGGGCAGGCGTACGTCGGCGACGACCGCGGCCGCGCGCGGCAGGTCGCGAGGTTCGGCCAGGACCGTGCGGCAGGCGGCGACCATGCAGGTCGAGCCGGTCGGTCGTGGGCGGCATCCGGGCGGGCGGGCGGCGATGATCTCGGTCTGCCCGTCGGCGCGCACGACGACCGCGTAGGGAAAGAACGCGCCGCGCTGAGCCAGTTGCTGCTGGGCGAAACTGAGCGCCGGCTCCAGCAACCCGTCGAGGTCTCGCTGCGGCTGCGGTGACGCGGTGTCGCGGCAATAAGCCGGGACCGTACTCAGCCGAGGCATGCGGCACACTGCGCTTGTGGCACCTGGCCGAGTGACTTTCTACGGAACGCCCACCTGGCGCGACGCTCTCCGCTCGTACACAGTGCTGATCGACGGCGAGGCGAGGGCGCGGCTGGGACGTAGCTCGACAGCGAGCGTGGCCCTGGACGAAGGTCCGCACCGCTGTCGGGCGCGAATCGACTGGACTGGAAGTCCGGAGACGATCATTACGGTGCTTGCCGGCAAGGAAATATTCGTCCGGGTCGGCCCGACCGGCGTGCCGGCGGTTGACGCCGCACAATCGACGGGCCAATGGCTGGCGCTGACGGTCACGCCTCGGCTGGCGGTGCGGGAGGCGGCGACGATCCTGGCCAGGCGTCGTTTGACCTCACGGCGCTGGCTGTCGATCCGACCAGTCCTTGACGGCGAGGTCAATCCGGCTGACGCAACGGCCTCTCCGCCCCTCTGACGCCGCTCGCGATACTCGAGGCCGCTCCTGCGCGTGCCCACTGCGTATTCCTAGCCGAGCAGACATGTGCTAGCCGAGCAGACATTCGCGACAGCGAGCCGAGCAGGGCGCAACTCAGCGATGCAGGGTCTGCATACCGGCCGGGG
>JAVHWG010000020.1:0-4571 GCA_032159965.1 Mycobacterium sp. | reverse complement strand
CTCGGCGGACAGCGTCACCTCGGTGGCGCCGAGCTGCGACTCCAGATGCGCCATCGTCCGCGGACCGATGATCGGGGCGGTCACCGCGGGATGCTGCATGACGAACGCCAACGCCAAGTGGATCAGCGAGAGTCCGGCCTCGTCGGCCAACGCACCGAGCGCGTCGGCGGCGTCGAGCTTGCGCTGGTTGTCCAGACTGGACATGTCGTACCGAGCCGGCATTCGGCTGCGGCGACTGGATTCGGGTAGGTCCTTGTCCTTGCGATAGCCGCCGGTGAGCCAGCCACCGGCCAACGGGCTCCACGGCAGCACGCCCATTCCGTACTCCTGCGCCACGGGCAGGACGTCGGCCTCGATACCGCGGACCAACAGCGAATAGGGCGGCTGCTCGGTGACGAACCGGCCGAGCCCGCGTCGCTCGCTGACCCACTGCGCCTGGACCATCTGGTGGGCGGGAAACGTCGACGAGCCGAACGCGCGGATCTTGCCCTGCCGCTGCAGATCGGTCAGTGCGCCCAGGGTCTCTTCGACGTCGGTGTGCGGATCGGGCCGGTGAATTTGATAGAGGTCGATCCAGTCGGTGTTCAGTCGCCGCAGGCTGTCCTCCACTTCGCGGACGATCCACCGTCGCGAGTTTCCGCGCTTGTTGGGATCGCCCTGTGTGCCTACCGGCGCGTCGACCGGAACGCCCATCTGGATGTTGACCTTCGTGGCAAGCACCACGTCATCGCGCTTGCCGCCGGCGAGTGCCTTGCCGACGATGAGCTCCGATTCACCCTGGGAGTAGGCGTCGGCGGTGTCGATGAAGTTGATGCCGGCATCCAACGCGGCGTGGATCGTGGCGATCGACGTGTCGTGGTCGGGTTCGCCCCACCCTCCGAACATCATGGCGCCCAGACACAACGGGCTGACTTGTATTCCGGTTCGTCCGAGGCTGCGGTACTCCACGACTCCGACATTACGCACCGCCGCATACCTGGAAAGTCGCTGTGAGAGTGGGGGTGAATCCGTTACCTTCCCCCAATGAGCGATGCGACGACACAGTCCAGCACGACCGGTCCGACACGGGCTCCGACGAGCACCAAGCGGGCGGTGCTCAACACCGTCAGGGGCTCCGCGGGAAACCTCGTCGAGTGGTACGACGTCTACGTCTACACCGTGTTCGCCAGCTATTTCGAGGCGCAGTTCTTCGACAAGAACGACACCAACTCGACCGTGTACATCTATGCGATCTTCGCGGTCACCTTCGTCATGCGCCCGGTGGGGTCGTGGTTCTTCGGAAGGTTCGCCGACCGACGCGGCCGCAAGGCCTCGCTGATGCTCAGCATCACCGTCATGTCGGGCTGTTCGTTCCTGGTGGCTGTCATGCCCACCCGCGAGATCATCGGTTGGTGGGCGGCGGTGATCCTGGTGCTCGCCCGACTGGTGCAGGGCTTCGCCACCGGCGGTGAGTACGGCACGTCGGCGACCTACATGTCCGAGGCGGCGACGGCGAATCGGCGGGGTTTCCTGTCGTCGTTCCAATACGTCACCCTCATCGGCGGTCACGTCCTGGCCCAGTTCACCCTCCTCATCGCCCTGCACTTCCTGGACACCGACGACCTCAAGGCGTGGGGATGGCGGATCGGGTTCTTCATCGGAGGCATCGCCGCGTTGGTGGTGCTGTGGATTCGCCGCTCGATGGACGAATCGCTGAGCGAAACGCACCTCGAGTCGATCCGCGAAGGCAAGGACCGCGACGCGGGGTCCATGAAGACGTTGTTCACCGTGCACTGGCGGCCCCTGCTTCTGGTGTTCCTCATCACGGCCGGTGGCACCATCGCGTTCTACACCTACAGCGTCAATGCACCAGCAATCGTCAAGTCCGCCTTTGGAACTGACCGCGCGCTGACGGCCACCTGGGTCAACCTGTTGGGACTGATCTTCCTGATGCTGCTACAGCCCGTCGGCGGCCTGATCAGCGATCGGGTCGGACGCAAGCCACTGCTGATCTTCTTCGGCGTCGGTGGCGTCCTCTACACCTACGTCCTGCTCACGTTCCTGCCGGAGACGACCTCAGCGGTGACGGCGTTCGTGATCCTCGCCGTCGGCTACGTCATCATCACCGGGTACACGTCGGTCAACGCCATCGTGAAGGCAGAGCTGTTCCCCGCCGAAATCCGTGCTCTCGGAGTCGGATTGGGGTATGCATTGGCGAACTCCGTGTTCGGCGGTACGGCCCCGATGCTCTACCAAGCGGCCAAGCCGGATCACATCACCTTGTTCATCGGCTACGTCACCGTGGTGATCGCCGTAAGCCTTGCGGTGTACGTCTTCGGGCTCAAGAACAAGGGGGAGACGGTGCTCGACCGCGAGCAGGGCAGTGCTTGGGCCCTGCCCGCACCTTCTCACTAGCCCTCGTTAGCCGCGGTACTGCTGCACCAGCGTGGCGTACTGGTCGAGCAGCCGAAGGGACTCTTGGAGTGGCTTGGTGGGTAGCAGGAGCGCGATCTGGCCGAATCCGAGGTCCTCGACGGCGCGCCAGTAGTCGAGATCGGTGGGGGTGCCGAACTGCGCGAGTGGGACGTCATGGCCTGCGCCGTCGCGCATTTGGCCGATCCGCTTGCTCAGTACCTCCACGGGGAACGGGTTGGCGATCCAGCCCGCGTCGTGTCGAACCACTCGCTTGACCGTGGCATCGGAGTTGCCGCCGATGTAGATGGGCGGATGAGGCTTCTGAACCGGCTTGGGACGCAGATGCGTCGGATCGAAGTCGACGTAGGTGCCGTGGTACTCGGCGGGCTCGGTCGTCCACAGGGCCCGGATCGCCTCGATGCGCTCGTCCAACAGCGCACCCCGCGTCTTGGGGTCCGTTCCGTGGTTGCGCAACTCCTCGATGTTCCAGCCCGCGCCCACACCGAACACGAACCGGCCACCGGAGATCAGATCGATGCTTGCGGCTTCCTTCGCGGTGATGATCGGGTCACGCTGAATGAGCAGCGCGATCCCGGTGAACAGCTCGATCCGGGAGGTCACGGCGGCCGCAGCGGCGAGAGTGACGAACGGATCCAGCGTCCGGTAATACACGTCCGGCAAGTCGCCGCCCATCGGGTACGGCGTCTCACGGCTTGCCGGAATGTTGGTGTGCTCGGCGATCACCAGCGAGTCGAAACCTCGCTCCTCGATCGCACGGGCAAGCGACACCGAGTCGATACCGTCATCGGTGACAAACGTGGAGATTCCGATTTTCATACGCCATCCCTATCGATCGACACGGTCGCCTCAACTCTGGCCATGTCCACGGTATTCCCTGCGGACGACTACCAGGGCAGTGGGCCGTTGGCGTCGAAGTACCCCCCGGTCGGGCCGTCCTCGTCGAGCTGCGCCATGCGCACGATGATCGTGGCGCCCTGCTCGACGGTTTGAGTTCCGGTGTTGCCGTTCAGGTCGGTCTTGGTGAATCCCGGCTCCACGGAGTTGATTCGCATGTGCGGGAACGCCTTCGCGTACTGCAGGGTGATCATGTTCAAAGCAGTCTTCGACGCCGGGTACGCCACGCCCGGATAGACGGCTGCCGGTGCGACGGAGAGCCGGGTCAGCGACGCCAGGCCGCTGCTGACGTTGACCACCACCGGGTTCGGGGACCTGTTGAGCAGCGGCAGGAACGCATGCAGGACGCGTACCGTGCCGAAGACGTTCGTCTCGAAGGTCTTTCGCATCACGTCGGCGGTGACGTCCGCGGCGCCGAGCACGGCGTTGTTCGCGCCCCGTTCTTCCACTCCAGCGTTGTTCACCAGGACGTCGAGTCCTCCGTCGGCCTGAATCGCTCTTGCGGCGGCCTCCACCGAGGCGTCGTCGGTGACGTCGAGCTGAACCGGCCGGGCGCCCAGCTGGTCCGCGGCCCGGTTTCCACGGTCCGCGTCCCGGCTCCCGAGGTAGACGGTGTGCCCGGCGGCGATCAGCTGGCGGGCAGTCTCGAAGCCAAGGCCCTTGTTGGCGCCGGTGATCAGTGTCGTTGTCATGTCACCACGATGCCTAAACGAGAATCGCGGTGCCACCGGGGTGGCAACGACGGGCTCACCGAGGCGGCGAGGACAGCTGGGCCCTGACGTTTCGCGTCAACTCGTCACCGAGGACCTCCGGTTCGCCGGCGAACAGGCCGTCGAGTGCCAGCTTCGCGACGATGCCGGGGTCGCTCTTCTGATCGGCGGGGATGTAGCTGACCATGTCGGTGTCCATGTAGCCGACGTGCAGCGCCGTGACCTGAATACCCTTGGGCGCCAGCTCTGTTCGGAACGCGTCAGTCAGCGCCCAGGCCGCCGCCTTGGCCGCAGCGTATGCACCGCTGGTCGGCGGGTGCGCCCAGGACAGCACGGAAAGCACGTTGAGAATGGAGCCACCGCCGTTGTGCTCGATGACCGGGGCGAAGGCGCGAATGGCTTGGAGCGTGCCGAAGTAGTGGGTCTCCATCTCGAGACGAATGTCCTCGAGCGGTCCGTCGAGGAGTGTGGCGCGCGTCGAGACGCCCGCGTTGTTCACCAGGACGTTGACGTCGCGGGCCTGCTCGGAGGCCCGACGCACCGACTCGGGAT
>JAVHWG010000626.1:0-2911 GCA_032159965.1 Mycobacterium sp. | reverse complement strand
CAGATCACGAAGAGCTTCGTCGGCGACCTTGTGGAGACCTCCGGTGGCGGTGGAGGTGGCGGTGGTGGCCGAGGGGCGCTCGGGCCCGAGGTCAGCCACCAGCTGGCGGGCCTCACCGGGATCGCGGCGGCCGCCCCGATCCGGGCGGTCGAGGTCGCCATCGACGGCAAGTCCACCGACATCCTCGCGACCGATCCCGCCGCGCTGGCCAAGGTCGTGCACATCGATGTCACCGCCGGGACGCTCGACCACCTCGGCATCGATCAGATCGCCGTGTCGAAGGACAAGGCCGACACGGCAGGTCTGCGCGTGGGGAGCACGGTCAAGGTCGCCTACGCGGACACCGGAGCGCACGATCTGACCGTCGCCGCGATCTACGACAAGGTCGAGCCGATCGACTCGCCCTACCTCGTCAGCACCGCGTTCGACGACGCCAACCGCGCCCAGCCGCGCGACCTCTTCGTGTTCGTGAAGCTGCAGCCGGACGCCGACCTGCCCGCCGCCCGCGCCGCGGTGAAGCAGACCATCGCCCCCTACCCGACCGCGAAGATCGAGGACCTGGCCGGTCTGAAGCGCACCCTGACCAGCCGGATCAACACCCTCATCGCCGTGCTCTTCGGCATGCTGGCGCTGTCGATCCTCATCGCGAGCATCGGCATCAGCAACACGCTGCAGCTGTCGGTGCACGAGCGCACGCAGGAGCTCGGGCTGCTGCGGGCGGTCGGCACCACCCGTGAGCAGCTACGCACGATGGTGCGCTGGGAGTCAGCGATCATCGCGGTCTTCGGCACGGTTGGTGGCCTCGTGCTCGGCACTGCGTTCGGCTGGGCCGTCATCCACGGTCTGGGCAGCGCGAACGACGTCCTCTTCCGCGTGCCGGTCGGCCAAGCGCTGCTCATCGTCATCGCCGGTGCGCTGATCGGCGTGCTGGCCGCGGTGCGGCCGGCGCGGCGCGCCGCCAAGCTCGACGTCCTCCAGGCGATCGCATCCGAATGAACAGAGGGACCACTCCATGCTGAAGCTGACGTTGCGCAACCTGGTCGCCCACAAGCGGCGCTTGGTCGGCACCTTCCTCGCGGTGGTGATCGGTGTGGCGTTCTTCTCGGGCGTGTCCGCCCTCACCGCGACGGTGAACCAGACGTTCAACGACCTCTTCTCCAACGGCAACCGCGGCACCGACGCCTTCGTCCGCTCGTCGTCGAAGATCGAGGTCAGTGGCGGTCCGGGCACCTTCACGCAGCGCGGCCACATCGACCTGTCGCTCGTCGATGTCGTTGCTGGTGTCGACGGCGTGAAGGACGCCAAGCCCTACATCCAGGGGTACGGCCGCATCGTCAACCAGGCCGGCAAGGCGCTCGGCAACCCCGACATGGGCCCGCCCGTGTTCGCGGAGGCCTGGATCGATGATCCCGCCCTCAACGGCTGGGCCGTTGTCGAAGGCCGCGGTCCACAGGCGGATGGCGAGGTCGTCATCGACCGGAAGTCGGCCAAGGACGGGAACGTCCACCTCGGCGACCCCGTCACCGTGCAGTCGAAGAACGTGATCAAGGCGACTGTCGTCGGCATCGCCACCTACGCAGGCGAGGACAGCTCGGGCGGCACCACCTACGCGGCGTTCACGATCGAGCAGGCGTCGCGCGACGTGATCGGCGCGCCCGGTCAGATCGACGGCATCAAGGTCGTCGGCGACGGCGTGTCGCAGCAAGATCTGGTCGATCGGATCAGCAAGGTCGAGCCGAGCGGCACCGAGGTCATCACCGGCAAGGCGTTGGTGAAGGAGCTGCAGGACGACATCCAGTCGCAGTTCCTCGGCTTCTTCAACATCATCCTCAACATCTTCGGGATCATCGCGATCGTCGTCGCTGTGTTCAGCATCTACAACACGTTCTCGATCATCGTGGCTCAGCGCACGCGCGAGATGGCGCTGCTGCGCGCGGTCGGCGCGGCGCGGTCGCAGATCATGAGGTCGGTGCTGCTCGAGGCGCTGCTGGTCGGGATCATCGCGTCGGCGATCGGTGTCTTCGCGGGCGCCGGGTTGGCGTTGGTGCTGCGGTCGCTCATGTCGGCTGCGGGCTTCGGGTTGCCGGCCACCAGCTTCGTGTTCGGCCCTTCGACGATCATCTCGGGCATCGTCATCGGCACGCTGGTGTCGATCCTTGCTGGGTTCATCCCGGCGATCAAGGCCACGCGCATCCCGCCGATAGCCGCGCTGCGCAGCGCCGCCGTCGAGGGCACGAAGGTGTCGAAGCCGCGGCTGGCGGCCGGCATCATCATCAGCGCGTTCGGAGTGCTCAACCTGGTGTCGGGCGCTTCCGGCAACGGCGACAACAGCAGCGCCGTTGCGGGCGGCGGCGCGTTCCTCCTGCTGGTCGGTTTCATCGTGCTCGGCCCTGTCGTCGCGCGACCGGTGGCAGGACTGCTCGGAGCTCCGCTCCCGCGGCTGCGCGGCATCACCGGGCGGTTGGGTCGCGACAACGCGATGCGCAACCCGCGGCGCACCTCCGGCTCGGCCGTCGCGTTGATGATCGGTGTCGGGATCGTGGCCCTGTTCACGGTGTTCGCGTCGTCGCTGCAGGCGACGATCAACAAGCAGATCGACACGCAGTTCGCCGGCGATCTCGTCGTCGGCACCGGCAACGGCTTCGGCGGCATCACGCCGGCCATGGCGACCGAGCTGAACCAGCAGCCTGACGTCGATGCCGCCACCGGGTTGCGCTTCTCCGTCGGCGTGGTGCACGGCAAGTCGGAGCAGCTGTTCGGCGTCGACCCGAGCGCGATCCAGAAGATCGCCCACGTGGACGTGAAGTCCGGCTCGATGGACCAGGTCGACACCCACCACCTGGCGATCGATGATTCGACGGCCAAGGACAACAGCTGGACGGTCGGCAGCACCATCGACGTGAAGTTCGTC
>JAVHWG010000609.1:0-4603 GCA_032159965.1 Mycobacterium sp. | reverse complement strand
CGGCGACCTTCCCTGCCAGCGACATTCCCCGACGCTAGACGAATGCACCGACGGTGTTGGGCCAGCAACATCATTAAGGCTGTGATCCGGGCAGTGGATTGGATGCTGTTCGCCCGCTATAAGCGGTGGATTGAGTTAGTATCCGAGCGCAGCAACCCCGTGGGCGCAGCGTGTGAGGAGTAAGTCGTGGCAAAGCACCGGAGGGCCAAGAACGGCGGCACCGACTCACCGAGGACCCGGCCGAGCACGTCGAAACATCGACGCCGCGGGACCACGTCCCTCATCCTGCTCAGCACCACCGCCGCGGGCCTGTCGACCGCTCTGGTCTTCGGCCAGGCAGTCAACAACACCGCAGACACTTCGCAGGTGCAATTGGCGAACGTCGCGTTCGGCGTCGGAGGCCGCGGCGACCCGGTATCGGGCAACATTCCCAACAAACTGAACGGCACCGTCGTTCCGTCCGGTTACCAGTACCAGGGGGTGAACTACCCGGCGGGATTCGACATCGACAACAGCGTTACAACGGGTGTTCCGGTCTTGCACGATCTGGTCATCGGTGCCGCGACCGATCCGGCGAACCCCAATCAGAAAATCGTCGTCGTCGGTTACTCGGAGGGAGCGCTGGTGGCCGACCGAGTCAAGCGGGGTCTCGCCACCGACCCGCAGGCGCCGCCACCGGCCGACCTGTCTTTCGTTCTGATCGCATCGGCGAATCTTCCGAACGGCGGGATCTTCGCGCGGTTCCCCGATCTGAACATTCCGTTCTTCGTGAAATCGAACGGGGCCGCGGAGGTTTCGGACTTCGACACGACTTACGTGACGAACGAGTACGACCCCTACGCCGACTTCCCCGCCTACTTCAACCCGCTCGCACTCGCCAACACCATCGTTGCCATCCAGTACGTGCATCCCGACCAGTACTACGACAGCGTTGACTACAACCCGTATACCGGAACCGGAACCACGCCGGTGTTGATCAAGGTGGTGCCGCACCCCGGGGCAGGCACCGACACGTACGTATTCGTGCCTGCGGAGCATCTGCCGCTGTTCGCCCCGTTGCGGCAGATTTTCGGCGCGGTGGGCCTGACTCCGTTGACGGAGCCCCTGCTCGGTGCAATCGAGCCGCTGGTCCGCATCGGTGTCGACATGGCGTACACCGATCGATCGAACCTGAATCCCGAAGTACCGACCACGTTTTCGTTGATCACGCCGCCGGAGAAGATCCTCGGGGCGGTGACCGCCGTGCCGGGTGCCATCGGCCAGGGTGTGAACAACGCCGTGTCCACTCCCTCCCCGCTGGTGGCGCCCGTCAGCCCGCCGTCGATCACGGCGAAATCGACACCGCCGACCGAGCAGAAGCTCGCGATCACCGACACGCCACCGACACCGCCTGCGCCGTCGAAGCCGCCCGCTACAACGAGCAGTCCGTTGAGCAACACTCCTCCTCTGGGCGACAAGCCGTTGACGCTGAAGAAGTGGCCGACCATCAACAAGCTCTTGGGTGCCGGCGCGACGACCACGTCGGCCGGCTCGGGAACCAGCTCGAGTCAAACACCGGGTGGCGCGACTCCGCCCAGCACTCCAGTCAGCGAAACCGCGCCGAACAACCCCGCCGCAACCGCTAATGCGCCGTCGCAGGCACAGTCGGGTACCGCCGCCTGATGTGCGGGGACTAGAGCCTGACGACGTAGTCCGACGTCCGGAAGTCGCCGCTGAGCTGGGTGTGATTGCCCAGCGGACCCTCGACTGACACCCATGCTCCGTTAGCGCCAGACATCACCGGAGCTGTCACTGTCGTGGTCCCGACGCCGGCCCCGTCGGTGTAGAGCCTGCCCATCCCCACTCCGGCATCGCCGGCGCCGCAGCTGATTCCGGGCCGCGGTGTTTCGACGAGCCGCACTCCGTACCAGATGTCGGGCGCGACGTTCGCCATGTGGACCTCTGCGGTCACCGTCGACCCGCTACGCGAGATGACCGCGTATGCGGTGCCGTTGCCCGAGGAGGGGGTGTACGGGTTGGTGGCGACTCCGTCGCAGGTTCGCAGCCGGTAACTCAACGGCACTATCTTGCCCCCGTCGGCGACGGCGGTCCCGGTCCCGGTCAGGACGACTGCGGACGCGATAGCAAATCCCGTCGCAGTCGACGCGGCGACGAAGCGGGTGAGCTGACTCATCGGTGGATCCTTCCTCGCTGCTACTGACCTGTAGAGAGTATTGACGACCACGCGATTGCGAAACCGGCAAACGGCTATCTCAATCTCACGTTGGGGCGTATCACTAGAGGGACGCCGGCCGGGGAAGGGTGCGCACGATGGTTATCGGAGACGACGAAGTCGCCAAGACGGTGCAACTCGACCAGCAGGCCGAACGGGCGCAGGTTCGTCGTGCTGCAATGGCGAGCGCGATCGGCACGACCATCGAGTGGTACGACTTCTTCCTGTACAACACCGCTGCGGCGCTTATTTTCCCGCACATATTCTTCCCCGCGTCGACCCCGGAAGCCGGGGTGCTGCAATCGTTCGCGACCTATGCCGTCGGCTTCGCCGCACGCCCGGTCGGCGCCGCGATCTTCGGACACTGGGGCGACCGCATCGGACGCAAGGCCACGCTGATCACCACCCTTCTGGTGATGGGTCTGGCGTCGGCGGCGGTCGGCGTGCTGCCCGGCACCGCGACAATCGGGCTGGCCGCGCCGATCATCCTCGTCGCGATGCGGCTCATTCAGGGCATCGCGATCGGCGGCGAATGGAGTGGGTCGGCGCTGCTGGCAATGGAGTGGGGCGCTCAGGACAAACGCGGTTTGCTGGCCAGTTCGGCTCAGATCGGCGTGCCGGTGGGTCTGGTGCTGGGCACCGGCGGCATGACCCTGCTCTCGGCGTTGATGCCTAACGAGACGTTCGATACGTGGGGCTGGCGGATCCCGTTCCTGGCCAGCCTCGTGCTGGTGGCCATCGGGCTGGTGATTCGGCTGCGCATACTCGAGACGCCGATGTTCGCGAAGGTCGTGCTGGAGAGAAAGACCGTCCGCGCGCCGGTCAAGGACGCGGTCAAGTACCACTGGCGGGAGATCCTGTTGTCGGCAGGAGCCCGCTTCGTCGAGCAGATGCCGTTCTACATCTTCACCACGTTCGTGCTGACCTACGTCGTCGCGCACCATCACTACAGCAAGACATTCGTGCTGACCGCGGTACTCGTCGGGGCGACAGTCGAGTTGTTCGCGATCCCGTTGTTCTCCCACATGTCCGACCGCCTCGGCCGAAAACGGGTTTACCTGTCCGGGGCGATCCTGATGGGCCTGTTCGCGTTTCCGTACTTCGCGGCGCTCGCTTACGGCGGTCCGGTGCTGGTGTTCGTCGCGGTCATCGCTTCGCTGATCCTGCACGCCATGATGTACGGCCCTCAGGCGGCGATGATCGGCGAAAGCTTCCCGACCCATCTGCGCTACGGCGGTGCCGGTCTGGGATATCAGCTGGCGTCCGTGTTCGCGGGCGGACCGGCCCCGCTGATCGCGGCATGGCTGTTGCAGAAGACCGGGACACCCTTCTCGATCGCGGTGTTCATCGTTGCCGCAGCAGTGATTACGGTGGCATGCGTGCGCGCCTTGCCGGACCGTTCACGCGCGGACATCGACGACGTCGAGGTGTACGCCAGGCGTTGAAGCAGACTAGGAGCACTCGTGCCGGATCTGAATGACGTGTCGGCGTTCGCCGCGACCACGGGCAATCTCGCCGTCGTGGCTACCGTCAGGGGTGACGGAACCGTGCAGGCCTCGCTGGTGAACGCGGGGATCAGTGCGCATCCCGTCAGTGGGCAGCGCGTGCTGTCGTTCGTCGCGATCGGGGGCGGCGCGAAGCTGGCAAACCTTCGTCAGCGGCCGTCGGTGGCGGTCACCTTCCAGCGCGGCTTCGAATGGATCACCGTCGAAGGTGCCGCCGAACTCGCCGGACCCGACGACACCGTCCTCGGTCTAAACGACGATCAGCTCGCCACCCTGTTGCGCACGATCTTCACCGATGCCGGTGGCACGCACGATGACTGGCCCACCTACGACGAGACCATGGTCCGGCAGCGACGGGCAGCGGTGCTCATCACGCCGGCGCGCGTCTACAGCAACCCGGGCCGTTAGCTGTTCAGCAAACCGAGCAGCTCCAGGTCGGTGGCGTACTTGACGATAATCGGCGCGGAGATGTGTGGAATGTCTTTCTCTTCACCGATTTTCGCGTCCTGTACAGCCGTGCGGAACCGTTCGGTCGGCGCCATCGATCCGCGAAGCGGCTTCTCGGGCCGCTGATAGTTGTGCAGTAGCGGCAGCAGAGACGCCTGCCGCTGGCGTTCGGGCAGCGCGCGCATCGCCGTCTCGAACCGGCCGAGCCAGTCGCCGTACGCGTCGATGCGGTGGATCGGGTACCCGGCGTCTATCAGCCAGTCGACGTACTCGTCGAGTCCGATGCCGTCGTCGTAGGGATTCATCACGTGGTAGGTCTGGAAACTGTCGGTGCGTGCACCGAGCGTCGAAACCGCTTCAGCGATGAAATCGACTGGCAGACCGTCGTAATGGGCCCGCTGCCGGTGACCGTTCCCGTCCAATTCGTAGAACGAGTACG
>JAVHWG010000604.1:0-3329 GCA_032159965.1 Mycobacterium sp. | reverse complement strand
AGTTCGAACACGGGACTGCGGGTGGACAGCCGTTTCAGAGCTGCGCCCGGGTTGTTCGTCGTCGGGCCACTGGTCGCAGGCAACGTCGGCGAAGACATGGTGATTTGGCACGCGGAGAGCGTGCGCCGAATCATGGCCATCGCACGCGCGGTCGCGCCGAGCATTGCCCGAGAAATGGGCGCTATCCCGCGAGCCGTGTCGCCGGCGTCATTTTCAACCGACTAGCTCGACGACAACATCAGGCATACGTCCAATCAAGCGAGCCTGGTGAATTTCTGTCCAACGGTCAAGATCAGCTACCCCGAGACGTGCCCGGGCTGGAGTAGCGCGGTGTCACCGATGCAGAAAGCGTACAAAAGGTAGTTTGCTCGAATGGCGTCTTAAGCTTGCGAAACCACGCCTCCGTTGGCAAACTAGGTTCCACAGACTTCGACGAAGTAGTTTGCCCACAGTTACGCAGGCGGGCTGCGCTGATCAGAAGATCAACCCGATCACCGTCCGCACGCGCTTACTGAGGGGAATGATGAAGCCTCAACGACCGATCGGCCAGCAGACGCGGCGAGCGTCGGCCGGGAACGGACCTTCATGACGATCCTCGTAACTGGTGTTCGAGGATTCTTGGGAGCCGTCCTCGAGCAGCAGGCCGTTGACGCCGGGTGGGCCGTCGACGGTATCGACCTGGATCTTTACCAAGCCGTGCAATCCAATGGCACGCCCGGGCCACGGGCTGAGTTCCAGGAGTTGACGGAGGAACATCTCGCCGGATACGACGCGGTCGTCCACCTCGCCGCGATCTCCAGCGACGCGGCCTGCGATTTGCGTGCCGATTCGGCAGTACGGGCGAATGGCGCCGCAGCTGTCGAATTCGCGCGGCGGGCAAAGCGCGCCGGAGTCAGACGATTCGTCTTTGCCTCGAGCTGCAGCGTGTATGGCTCCGCGCCGGCGCGAATCTCGAATGAGGGATCCCGCTGTTCACCAATTTCCGCATATGCGCGATCAAAGCTCGCGGCCGAGATCGGCATTCGGGCGGAGGCATCGTCGGCTTTTTCTCCGACCGTCCTCAGGTTTGCGACCCTCTACGGTTTGTCGCCCAATTTGCGCTCTGACCTAGTCGTCAACACCATGGTCGCCGCAGCGCACATGAATGGCGAGATCAACCTGCACGGAACGGGCGAACAGTCGCGCCCTCTGTTGCACGTTCGCGATGCCGCCTCGACGATCTTGGACGTTCTGAAATCCAGCGAGGACGAAATGCGTGGCCAGGTCTTCAACGTGACCGACGACTCGACCGGGTACTCCATCGCAGAAATCGCCGAGCTCGTCCGGCGGCGAGTGCCAGGAAGCCACGTGAAGAGACACCCTGCGGCCACCGATCGACGCCACTACCGGGTGGACGGAACTCGCATTCGTCGTTTCTGCCAACGCCGCGCAGTCCAGCTCGAGGAAGGCCTCGCCGAAATCTCCGACAACATGCGCAGCGCAGATTGGCAACGCAAGGCGGCCGCACCGCAGAGCAACCGGGCCGGGCGGCTTCGGCACCTACTTGAGCAAGGCGAGCTCAACGACGATCTGCGGTGGCGACGGTGAAGGAACAGACCAACGACCCGAAACTGGTAAGCGTCCTCCTGCCCTGCTGCGATCAGACCTACGCGCTTCAGACCCGGGTCATTCCCTCGGTGCTGGCGCAGACTCACGGCGATTGGGAGCTCATCGTCGTCAGCGAGCGGCAGAACAACGCGCCGATGCGCGCCGTGGTCGCGGAGTTCGGCGACCCGAGGATCAGCTACGCGGAGATCGCACGCCTCGATGCCGGCAGCTGGAACGTCGAACAACGGCGGCACGCCGCCCACGCGCGGGCGTTGAACCTCGCTCAGGACCTCGCAACTGGGTCGGTCCTCTTCCTTCTCGATGAAGACTCCGAGTACCTGCCCAACCACCTTCAGGCGAGCATCGAGGCCATCGACGACGATTCTGCGGACCTGGTGTACGGCCCGGCGACGGTGTACGACCGCAACACGGGAATTCAGACCGTTGAGATCGACGAGGCGCTGGGTTCGGTCGATCCAGCCACCGTGGGATATACCAAGCCGTGGCAGGCCGATCGCTTCCCCGAGGGTGGTGACGGATCCCCCCGTCACGCGAAGCTGACCGCGATTCTGACCGCCGGAGGTCGGTCCGTTGGTCTGACGACGCCGCAGATCGTGTCCTACGGCGACGACGCCACCGGCCGGGTGCGCGTTTCCATGCCGTCGTTCCCGCCGACCGAGCGCCTGCACGAATTGGTGGAATCCATTGCGGGATCCCGTCGGTTGTCGAACAACGGACCCACGAACGCGAAGCTGGAAGTTGCGCTCGAGGAGTACATCGGCGTCCGACACGTCGTGACCGCCGCCAGCGGCGATACCGCCCTGGGCATGGCCATGATCTACGCCGCAGGCCACCACGACGACAGGACCGAGGTGGTGCTCCCGAGCTACACCTTCCCGTCGACCGTCAATTCGGTCGTAAGAGCCGGTTTGACACCGGTCTTCTGCGATATCGAGCCAGACACCCTGTGCGCATCGGCCGCCACGATGGCACCGTTGATCACCGAGCGCACGCTCGCCCTGGTGCCGGTACTCGCACACGGTGCGCCCTGTGAGATGAGTGCGCTCGAAGACCTCGCCAGGGAGTCGGGCGCTCTCCTGATCTCCGATGCCGCAGCGGCGCTGGGTGCGACGATCGGCGAGCGCAAGGTGGGCACCTACGGGGACATGGAGATGTTCAGTCTCAGCAGCACAAAGGTGCTGACCGCGGGCGAAGGCGGTTTCCTGAGCTTGCGCGATGACACCGTCGAGGCCCGGCTCCGCGAGATCGGCCGCTACGGATTGGATGACAATTTCACCTGTGTATCAACGGGTGTGAACGGGCGCCTCGCAGAATGGCCCGCTGGACTGGCCCTTGCCGGTATGGATCAGATCGAGGAATGGCTGGCAGCGCGGCGCCGAACGGCCACGCAGTACGAGCAGGGGCTTGCCGACCAGGAACACCTTCGCGTGGTGCCGCACCGGGTAGCCGATCGGATTGGCACCGCCAAGGATGTGGTTCTGGTCATGGAGTCACCGGATCTGCGGGACGACTTGGCGGATCGACTGCTACGCAACCGAATCGAAACGCGCCCGTACTTCCGACCGGTGCACGTCATGTCGCCGTTCAAGCATCTGGTGCGCAACGACCTCGAAGTCACGAATCAATTGGCCGACCGAATGCTGTCGCTGCCCATCACCAATGAGATCCCCGAGTGGACGACGGTGCACGTATTCGCCTTCCTGTAGCTCGATTTACGCGAT
>JAVHWG010000601.1:0-3917 GCA_032159965.1 Mycobacterium sp. | reverse complement strand
ACCAGTGCGTCACGGTTGTCGGCGTGGCGTCGAACGCCACAGAGGCGCTGCGGCGCTTCGAGGAACTTCGACCGGACGTGACACTGGTTGACGTCAACCTCGGCGCGGAAAGCGGTTTCGACGTCGTCGAACAACTTCGCCTGTCGGGTTCACCGACAAATACACCCCTGATACTGATTTCTACGCACGCCGAACAGGACTTCGCCGAGATGATCGCGGCGTCCTCGGCCATCGGTTTCCTGTCGAAGTCGGCACTGACGCCTTTTGCAATTCACGAACTTGTCCGCGGATCAGCGGGCGTCAAGGAATCCGATGACAGCTAGCATCTGGCGGTGATCGTCGTCGGCCTCCGGCACGTTCAGTTTGGTGCTCGGTGGTATGAGATGGCTACGTAACCGATTGTTGAGCAGTCTTTTTGAAGAAGAACAACGTGAGATGCCGGAGGGCGGCCCCCGCCCCGGTCCAGTTTCGGATCCGGGCAGGAACCGCCCCCCGGCGTTGGGGAGCAGCTAAGAGCTTATCGGTGTCCGCCGCCGCCGTGGAAGCCGCCGCCGCCGCGGTAACCGCCATAATCGCCGCCCTCCCAGTAGGGGTACGCGAGCGTGTTCTGGACATTCCCCGGCGAGTCATTGATCTCGACGTTGCCCGGTGATTGGCACATGGAGTCCGGCGCGGCGGTGCTGCAAGCCGTCTGAGCCCCTGGGGTGTCGGCCGCAGCGAATGGCGCTGCGGCGATTGCCGCCACGGCAGCCGCCGCGATGATTATTGGTGTGAATTTCAGTGTGTTTGACATGTTTCCAGTGTTGCTATCCAGTGAGCCCATGTCGTCACAGCTGACACCCATCAACGGGTAGAACCTGCCGGTATCCGGCGGGCACGTCAGCATCCGTCGGCGATGTGGGTCCCGGGTGAAACGCGGCACAAAGCCCACGGCTCCCACACGGTTATGCTGTGCTGGCGCGTCTCGTTGAAATGGCGAAGATCGATGTGAGTTCCTGATGACGCAGAAACGGTCACGGCAACCTGGCTCGGCGTGGATGCCGGGGAGAATTCTTGCGGGCAGCACCTCGGAGACGGGATTGGGTCCGCGGTTGATGCGGGCACGATTGGTGGCCCTGTTGATCCCCCGTGCGGCGCCATCACTTGCGCTGGGGATTGCGGTGGGGACGGGCTTCATTGTTGTCGAGACCGTCGTCGTGTGTCTCCTCAATGAACTCACCGGTCTGCATGGCACCTTCGGCACGCTCTATCTGCTTGGCGTCCTGGTCGTCTCCACGGTGTGGGGGTTCGGGCTGTCTGCGGCGGTGTCGGTGGCAAGCGCGGTCGCGTTCGCGTATTTCCGCGATTGGCCGACAGGAGATTTCGCACCATTTGAGCCCGAAAACGCGTTGGTGATCGCCGTCTTCCTGCTGATTGCGACGGTGGCCAACACCCTGGCCGACCTGGCGCGGGTGGGGGAACGGTTCTTCAACCTGTCATCCGATCTCTTGTGCATCACTGGTCCTGAGCACGTCATTCGGGCTAATCCCGCCTTCGAGGTCACACTCGGGTATTCGAGCAAGGACCTGGAGTCGCGG
This sequence comes from Mycobacterium sp., assembly GCA_032159965.1. Taxonomy (GTDB): domain Bacteria; phylum Actinomycetota; class Actinomycetes; order Mycobacteriales; family Mycobacteriaceae; genus Mycobacterium. Next base: position 2,340 of record JAVHWG010000601.1, on the reverse strand, counting down.
CCGTTTCTCGACCTGGTCGTTCCTGATGACCGCGATCGCGTGCGCGCGGTGCTGCAGCAACTCTTCGACGGCGATAAGACAGTGCGCTTCGAGGATCGGGTCATGTGCAGCGACGGCTCGCAACGCTGGATCGACTGGAGCGTCGTGGCGCGCCAGGGCCTGTTCTACGCGGTAGGCCGCGACGTGACCGAGCGCCGGCGTGAACAGGATCAGTTACGTGAGGCGCAGCACATGGTCGAGGCGAGCCGCGACGAGCTTGCTGTGCTCGCCGACCAGCAGGCCGCCTTGCGTCGGGTCGCGACACTCGTGGCCCGCGGAATAACCCCTTCTGAGGTGTTTCGCGCCGTCGCCGACGAAATGGCGCGATGCCTGCATGTGCACCACGCAACGGTGTCTCAATACGACGCAGGCGTCGCGTTGGTACCTCTCGCCATCTATCACGGGGACCGGGTCCATACGCTGCCTGAACACTTCCGGCTGCCGCTGGACGGCGACAATGTCGCTGCCAGGGTGCTACACGCGGCTCGCGCCGCCCGAATGGACAGCCACAGCGACGCTCCGGGTACCCAAGCAGCCCGTGTCCGGGAGCTCGGCATCCGGTCGGCGGTGGGAGTCCCGATCATTGTCGACGGCGTCGTATGGGGCGCGGCGATTGTCGGCACGACGAGGTCTGCGCCGTTGCCGTCGGACACCGAGGAGCGCGTCGGCGATTTCGCCGACCTTGTCGCCACCGCGATCGCGAACGCCGCAACGCGTGCCGAACTCGTCGCTTCGCGCGCCCGCATCGTCGCAGCGGCCGATGACGCACGCCGCCGTCTGGAACGCGACCTGCACGACGGTGCCCAACAGCGGCTGGTCACGCTGGGACTACAAGCGCGGTTGGCAGAGGCGTCAGTGCCGCCCGGACTCGACGAACTCAAGGGGCAGCTATCTGGCGTCGTGTCCGGTCTGATGGGGGCTTCGGCAGAATTACAAGAGATCTCGCGCGGAATTCATCCGGCGATCCTGTCCAAGGGCGGGGTCGTTTCCGCACTGAAAACACTGGCACGCCGCTGCACAGTCCCCGTCACCCTCGAACTCGCGATTGACCGACGTCTGCCTGACCCAGTAGAAGTGGGCATCTACTACATCGTCGCCGAGGCGCTCACCAATGCGGCCAAGCATGCTCGCGCGTCCGAGGTGACCGTGTGCGCAGAGTCGACGGTTGATCGCCTCGATCTGTCGATTCACGACGACGGAATCGGGGGCGCCGACTTCGCCGAGGGGTCGGGACTCATCGGGCTCAAAGACCGAGTAGCAGCCCTCGGTGGCGAGCTGAGTATCACGAGCCCGGCCGGAATCGGGACAGCAGTAGTGGTCACGATTCCGCTCGACGCGAGTGAGCGAGTCACCTGATCGCCGGCCCGGCGCTTATCAGTTCGCCGCCAGCCGTTCGACGCTCGTGAGTAGCCGGCGGAGTTGTCGTCGGCCACGGTGAAGGCGCGACATCACGGTTCCCTGCGGGATGGCCATGATCTCCGCGATCTCTTTATATCGGAGACCCTCGACGTCCGCGTAGAACACCACGATGCGAAATTGCTGCGGTAGGGCCTGCATCGCTGCCTTGATATCGTTGTCGGGCAACACATCCAGTGCCTCGTCCTCGGCCGATCGCAATCCCCTCGGCGGGTGTTGCGCGAACACCGCCAGCTGGGCCTCGGTGATCTTGTCCATTGGGTGCTGCACCGGTTGCCGGCGTTTCTTTCGATAGGCGTTGAGGTATGTGTTCAACAGAATCCTGTGCACCCAGGCGCTGACGTTGGTGTTCGGCTGGTACGAATGGAAATTCGCGAATGCCTTCACCATCGTGTCCTGAACCAGATCCTGCGCGTCTGCGTGATTGCGACTCAAGCGCAATGCATGACGGTAGAGCGGCTCACGCAGAGGAACGACGTCGCGTTCGAAGCGCGCGGTCAACTCACGGTCGGTTGAGCCTGATTCGGACTGCCAAGTCATCCGGTGGCGCAGGCCGGCGTTGCGTGCCTCTTCGACGGCTGTCGCGACACGAATTGGCCGTTGGGATGCGATGGTGTCCATGGCATCCCACGATCACATCCTTCGCCGGGGATGTCAGCACCGTTAGTGGTCATCAGCCTGTCATGCCAGCTGCACCTCTGGATACCGGCTAGCGGTACATCGCCCGCACCGAGCTGGAAACGTTCATCCTGGAGTAACCGTTCAATCGACTGCTGAATAACTCACCTTACAGATAGCACTACCTCCAAATAGAGGCCACCTCTGAGGATTTCGGCGGGTTTGACGGCAACCCTGGAGGTCCACGGAACAATAAGCACTGAAAGG
>JAVHWG010000593.1:0-7492 GCA_032159965.1 Mycobacterium sp. | reverse complement strand
CGGCTTCGGACACCGCGACCGACACCCGTGGGATGCGGATGATGAAGTCAGCCATGGGCCCTCACCGCAGATCCTTGCAACGTCCGCTGAGCGGCCTCGACGATGCGCGCCGGCGACGGGTAGATCTGCGCTTCCAGCGCCGCCGCCGCGGGGGCCGGGACGAACCGCGCCCCCACGCGTTCGACGGGCGCGGCGAGTTCACTGAATGCCTCTGCCTGAAGGATTGCGGTCACTTCGGCTCCGGGGCCGGCGAATTGGACTGCATCGTGCACCACCACCGCCCGCCTGGTGCGGCGCACCGAGGCGACCATGGTCTCGACGTCCAGCGGCACGAGGGTACGCAGATCGACGACCTCCGCGCTGACGCCCTGCTGCGCAAGCGTGGTGGCCGCCGTCAGCGCGTCGTGCACGCTCCGTCCGTAGGAGATGATCGTGACGTCGTCGCCGGGCCGTTTGACCTCGGCGAGACCCATCGGTATCGAAAACCCGGGATCCGTTGGAACCGGCCCCTTTTGGCCCTGCAGGCGAATGGTCTCGACGAACAGGCACGGATCCGGGTCGAAGATCGCGGAGGTCAGTAGCCCCTTGCCGTCGCGGGGCGTGGACGGGACGATCACTTTCATCCCCGGGATGTGCATGAACCAGGCCTCGAGTGACTGCGAGTGAGTGGCCCCCGTGGCGAGTCCGGCGTAGACCTGGGTGCGCACGGTGATCGGTGCGGTGGTCCGGCCGGCAGTCATGAAGCGCAGCTTGGCGGCATTGTTGATGAGCTGGTCCGCGGCGATCCCGATGAAGTCCATGATCATGATCTCGGCCACCGGCAGCAGACCGTCGATGGCGGCGCCGATCGCGGCGCCCAGGATGGCCGCCTCCGAGATGGGGGTGTCCACGACGCGGTCATGGCCGTACTTCGTCGACAATCCTGCGGTCGGACCTGACGCGCCGGGGTCGGCGATGTCCTCGCCAAGCAGGAACACCCGGTCGTCGGCGGCCAGTGCCTGGTCGAGCGCGAGGTTGAGTGCCTCGCGCATCGTCATCACTTTGTCTTCCATCGGTGGCTTCCTCAGACGGGGAACTTGATCGGGGTCGCGTACACATCGCGTTCGAGTTCGTCGGCCGACGGGGTCTGTGCGCTCACGACGGTGTTCAGTGCCATTTCGACTGCGGTCAGCGCCCCCTCGTCGATTTCGTTCAGTTCGTCGTCGGTACAGATGCCGTTGTCGATGAGGTGCGTGCGGAACCGTGGCACCGGATCGGCGGCCAATGCCGCGTCCAGCTGCTCCTTGGGGATATACGGCGTGCGGTCACCGAAATAGTGGCCGCGGAACCGGAATGTCACGCATTCGATGAAGGTCGGGCCGTCGCCGCGGCGGGCCTTCCGCAGCGCCTCGTCCAGCGCGGCCGCGACGGCGAGCGGATCGTTGCCGTCGACCCGAACTCCCGGCATGCCGTATCCGGCGGCCCGCTCCGCGACGTGCTCGATCTTCATCGTGTCAGTGGTGGGGGTCATTTCCGCGTACTGGTTGTTCTGGCAGACGAGAACGATTGGCAGGTCCCACAACGCGGCCATGTTGGCCGCCTCGTGAAATGACCCGGTGTTGGTGGCCCCGTCACCGAAACTGACGACCGTCACGCGATCGAGCCCTTTGCGCTTGGCTGCCATGGCCAGTCCCACGCCGACAGGTGGGCCGGCACCCACGATCCCGGTGGACAGCATCACACCCTTCTCCGGCTTCGCGATGTGCATCGTGCCACCCTTGCCGCGGCTCGCACCGACGACGCGTCCCATCATCTCGCCGTAAATCTCTTCCAGCGGCACGCCTTTACCGATGAGGTCATGCAACCCGCGATACGTGGTCACCAGCTGGTCGTCTTCGCGCAGACAGACACCCATCGCACCGGCGATGGCCTCCTGGCCACGGGACGGCCAGTACACGCACATGAACTCGCCGGTGCCGATGCCTTTGGACAGCCGGTCATCGGCTGCTTTCATCAGCACCATGAGGGCGTACATCCGGCGCTGCTGCGCTGCGCTTGGAGTCACTTTGTATAGGACCCGATCTCGCGGTACACCTTGGGAATTGGCGGCGGCGCATCCATGCTGAGGTATTGCAGAGACGACATCTTGCCGCTGGCTCCCAGCTCCCCCATCCGCTTCACCACGCCGTCGAGGTCGTCGCAATCGAGTTCGTAGATGGCGACGAACGGACCTTCCCCATCGGTGGGGGCGAACCGGCGCGCCGCGACTACCCCGTCGACCGAGCAGATCTCAGCCAGATGAGTGTCGTTGTACCAGTGGTGATATTCAGCCTCTTTGTCGGCCGACACCGGCATAGTCTGCAGGTAGATGATCCCTCTTGCCATGCTCAACTCTCCAGTTTCGTTGGGGTGCAGTCAGTTGGCCCCAGCGTCAAGCCGACCACGGCTTCACCTTGAGGAATCCGCCCGCGTCGACGCGGAGCTGCTGGCCGGTGATGTAACGCGCCGCGTCGCTGGCCAGAAACAGCACGGCTTCGCTGATGTCCTCTGGTTCGACATACGGAACCGGCATCGCCTGCACCACGGGGAAAACCGGCTCGGCGTCCTCACGGGTGGGATTCTTGAGGTCCGGACGAAACGCCCGGTACATCGGCGCGCTATGCAGCATGTCGGTGTTGACATTCGTCGGATGGACCGCATTCATCCGGATGGAGAACGGCGCGAGAGCCAGCGCGAAGTCGTTGACATAATGCGCGCCAGCCAGTTTCGCGAACGCGTAGCCGGAGCCGCCGGGGCCCCCGTCGATGCCGGTGGTGTTCATCGACGACATGAAAGCGGCATTGGATCCCGTGACGATGATCGACGCGCCGGCCTGCAGGTGTTTGAGGCTGGCGTGCACCAGGTTCAGCACTCCGAGAAGGTCGACGTCCACCGCGTCGGCGAACGCCTGGGCAGGCAAACCGGTGGTCAGCGGACAGATGCCGGCGTTGGCGACCACGATGTCGAGCCGGCCGAACTCCGCCACCCCCGCGTCGATCGCCGCGGACAACGCCGCGCGGTCTCGAACGTCGGTGATCGAGATGGCCGCGCGCTGCCCCTCCTTCTCGACCAGCCGCGCGGTTTCGTCCAAATCCTCGGGACGGGCCAGCGGGTACTCATTGGTCTCGATGTCCGCGCAGATGTCCACTGCGATGATGTCGGCGCCCTCGGCGGCGAGCAACCGTGCGTGGGATCGTCCCTGACCTCGCGCGGCTCCGCTGATCAGCGCCACCTTGCCCGACACCCTGCCCATTTGCGGTCCTCCCTCACGAAGTCAACACCAACGAGCCGGTGTGGGGCCGGAAGCCTCCACCGATGCGACCAGCAGGTGGCGGCACAGTATCTAAAATACCTAAAATAGAAAAGATAGCGATAGTGGGTCCCAGACTGGCCCGGCACTTGATCAAATCTCTGTTCCGGTAATGTCCCGACCTGCCCACAGCCGAGCAGACTCGATGAGGAGACGTGGACTACTCATACCCGCCTGAGGTGGAGTCGTTTCGCAAGGCGCTGTGCGAGTGGCTCGCCGCCAACCTGACCGATGAGGTGATCGCGGCCGGCCGCGGACGCGACCGAGCAGGGGCCGGGTTCGACGTCCTTCGCGCGTGGGACGCAAAGGCCGCGGACGCGGGCTGGGCAGCGGTGTCATGGCCGAGGGAGTTCGGCGGGCGTGGAGCGACCGTCCTCGAGCAGCTGGTCTACGCAGAAGAGACCACCCGCGCTCGAGCTCCGGTGCCCCTCAACGTCATTGGTATGAACAATATTGCCCCGGCGATCATGCACTACGGATCGGAATCCCAAAAGCGCGCACTACTGCCGCGCATGATGCGCGCGGACGACATCTGGTGCCAGGGCATGTCCGAGCCGGAAGCGGGCTCCGACCTCGCGTCGCTGCGCACGCGCGCGGTCGCCGACGGTGACGACTTCGTGGTCAATGGCCAGAAAATTTGGACGTCCCTCGGACCACGCGCCGACTGGTGTCAGCTGTATGTGCGCACCGATCCCGACGCGCCCAAGCACAAGGGAATCTCATGCCTGATCGTGGACATGAGGTTGCCGGGCATCGAAGCGCGTCCGATCCGGACCCTTACCGGAGACTCCGACTTCGCGGAGGTGTTCTTCACCGACGTGCGGGTGCCGGCCACCTCACTACTGGGCCCGCTGAATGGCGGATGGCAGGTTGCCACCACCACACTGAGCCACGAACGCGCCGGAGCGGCAAGGTTGTACGCGGAGATGGAACTCCGTCTGCAGGACCTTGCCGCGGACCTGGTCGACGCGACCGTCGGTGGTCGCCCGGCGCTCGAAGACACGGCTACTCTTCGCCGCCTCGGTGAGGTCGCCGTGAAGATCAAGTACCTCGAAATGCTCTGCCTGCGTTCCATCTCGGCGACACTGCACGGCGGCGACGCGTTCGGATCGGCAAGTCTGGCGAAGACCGTGTGGGGTGAGGTGGGCCAGGAACTGGCGACCCTGGGATTCGACATGCTCGGACCGCAGGGGGCGGACGGCAGGTGGGCTCGCTATCGGCTGTCATCGCGGTCGCTCACGATTGCCGGTGGCACCACCCAGATCAACAAGAACATCACCGCTACGCGCGTGCTGGGATTGCCGCGGAAATGAACCTCGAACAGACCGACGAGCAGACAGCACTTCGTCACACCGTGCGTCGGTTTCTTGCCGAACAGGCAAGCACGGCAACGCATGTGCGCCCGATGCTCGATGAGCCGACCGGCACCACCGAACAATCCTGGCGCAGCCTCGCCGAACTGGGTGCCACCGGTCTTCTGGTACCCACCGAATTCGACGGCGCGGGCATGTCCATGGTCGAGGCCGGGATCGTTGCCGAGGAACTCGGTGCGGCGCTTCACCCCGGACCCTGGCTCTCGTGCGCGGTCGCCGCGCCCCGTGCCCTGTACCGGTTCGACGTCGGCGGCGATGCGGCAGCTCTGCTGACCGGAATCGCCGACGGCTCGGTGATCGTGACCGTGGCAAACGTCAGTGGCCCGCGCCCCGAAGCTTTTCGGCACGGACAGGACGTGGTGCTGAGAGGCGCCATGGCCGGCGTGCCGGATGCGGCTGCGGCACACGTGCTGTTGACGCTCGCCGACGACGCCGACGGTGCCGGACTCTTCGCCGTCAGGACTCAAGAGGCCGGCGTCGAGGTGACAGCCGAGCCCGGGTTCGACCAGACACGCAAGAATTTCCGGGTCGTGCTCAAGGATGCGCCCGCACAACTTCTCGCGGCCGCGTCCCCCGATGCGATCCGTGCTCTCGCCGACGATGTGTTGTGCGCCTATGCCGCCGACGCGCTCGGCTCAGCGCATGCGGTGATGACCGAAGCGATCGAATACGCCAAGGTTCGGCGACAATTCGGCCAGCCGATCGGCAGCTTTCAAGCCGTGCAGCACCTTTGCGTCGACATGTACGAGACCGTGGAACTCGCCCGCAGCGGAGTCCTGCACGCGCTGTGGGCGGCCGACGCGGGCGACTCCGGAGAGCGACATCTCGCGGCAGTGCGCACCAAGGCGTTCGCGGCGCGGCTGGCCGCGGTCGGCGAGACCGCCATCCAGGTGCTCGGCGGCGTGGGCTACACGTGGGACCACGACGCGCACCTCTACCTCAAGCGCCTGCTGACTTGGAGTGCGTTCCTCGGCGGTGCCGATGAGTACCTGACCGAGATCGGCCGAGCGCTGGCGCAGTCGCTGCCGCGCTAGCGGCCTCTAGACGCTGTTGGCCAGAACACCGTTATCCGCGTCCGCGGGTTCCGGCGTGAGGGGAATGGCTTCTGAGGTGAGCTCGATCAGCGCGAGAGGAAACTGTTCGGTCAGCTCTTCAACCGTGTAGCGGTCGAGCCGGCGGGTGTCGTACCACCAATCCATCTCGAGCCGATCCCCGGCGCGGCACGCCCGAAGCTCGAGCGCGTGCCCACCCGTCGGCAGTGCCTGCCGGTACGCGGGCTCCGCGACCATGCCGGTGTACGCGAAGTGCACATCCGTGGCCTCGGGCGTCTGCGGGCGGCCGGCGGCAACGGCCTGGCGAACCGCGCGCAGCGCTCTCGTAGCGCCGGTCTGCTGGACCGTGGTGCAGGGCAGCGACACCGTCACACCGCCATAAGCGGCGAGGTCGACATGCAGATCGCCGGTACCTAGCGTGCGCGCAACCGTTCGGCCCAGCGCACCGAGAAGGATCTCGTCCGTCGGGATGCGGAGGTACCGCTGAGCTTCGTCGAGCTCTGCCGTCAACAGCTCGGCCAGGGGGGCGGGAATCTTTGCGAGATCGTCGGGGCGGGGCGGTGCAACAACATCATGGTCTACCACTCGAATGGTCGCCATGGCGAGTTTCTTGGCCATGGCGGAAACGGTACCGCCGATGTCCCAGAAATGGGAGACATGTGCCAGAACTGTGACGACTGTGTCAATAAGGGGCCGGATTTCCACCATTTGCCACGGTCTGCCCAAAAGCGGGATAACCCGCTATCGTAAGCGGGTGCCGCGAACAGACGAGAACGGTAGACAGTTGCGCGCCCTGCTCGGCTACCTGCTCGACGGGGAGGTCGACGCCAAGGAGATCTATGACGCGCTCGGGGTCTCAAGCAGCACGTATTACCGGCGGATCAAGGAGCGCGACTACCCGAACGCCGAAGAGCTTCGCCTGGTCGCCGACAGGTTCGACCTTAGCTACCCAGACCTGCAGGTCCGCTTCGGCCTGATGACGCACCACGAGGTGCGTAGTTATGTTGAGTCCGGCTCGCTGGCGATGGCGACCGTTAACGACCCGGTAACAATGGCTCCGCGTAGAACGCGCTTATCGGAGTTGAAACCGCGCCAGGATGCGCCCCCACTGTAGTCGTGGCAACGGTACTATTTGCTGAGACCACCCCGCGCAAAGGCAAACCACGATGGCCATAGCAACACTCATCACGATCACGATGGCGTGTATCGCGTGGAGCCTGTGGATCCGGCGCGTCACCTGGACGTGCCGATGGGAGGTTGCCGCCACCCTGAACATCGCATTGCAGGGCGCGGCCGTCCTGATGATGTCGCCCATCGCGTCGGCCACCGTAGGGCACTGGCTGCACGCGCTCACGGGTATGTGGAATCTCGAGGACTACATCGGGCACGACTGCTACATCGTCGCGGCGTCCGCGATCGTGTACAACACGCTTGGCCGCCTCGAGGACGACCACGAGATGCAGCGCTCTTTCAAGCAGTACATCGAACGCCCTGCGACCTTGTGCATACCGCTGATGCTCGCGACGTTCTCCGTGGGCAACGGTGCACGCATCTACCGGGCGGATTTCTTCGAGGTGCCCACCGATTTCTGGCTGAACATGTACTGGCTGTTTCTCTGCGGCATGCTCATCTACTTGCTCGGCTACGGTTCGCGGGCGCTGCTGGTACTCCGGAAGGATCCGCGCTCGCGCACCATTGCCAATGTTTATCTGGCGGCGTGCATCAGCGGTATCACGGCG
>JAVHWG010000630.1:0-4512 GCA_032159965.1 Mycobacterium sp. | reverse complement strand
CACGCCCGGGCGATCGCGGCGGCGTTCGGCCGGGGACGGAAATGATCGGACCGGCGGATGCCTGTTTCGGCTTGCGCGGCGGTGATTGTCATGTAATTCATGATCACAACGCCGAGTGGGTACACCGTTGGTGGAAGCTATGCGCCAGCTATGAAGCGTGCGGTACCTCAGAACGGCAAAGCGGCCGGTCAGTTCGCACAAGAGTCGGGAAAAGCAGGGCGCCACCGGGCAGCCCAGAGATGCCCGCCGTTCGTACCGGCGGGGTCGTTCCAAGAAATCCCACAAGGATTTGCCAAGTCCCCTGCGAAACTCTTTGCATGAAAGGCTGTCCAGCCCGAGTACAGCCAACGACCCCCACCAGCCACGGCACCCCGGACCCCGGAGATGTCCGTCCGGAAGGAGTCACATGACCACAATTTCCTACCGCCAGCGGGTGCTGCGTCAGTCCCGGGCGGTCAAGCTGATTTGCCTTCTGCCGGCCCTCGCGCTGACCGCCTGTGCGCACCCAATGGAGGCGTCCAAAACTCCTCCGGCGACCGCGGTGTCCACGCCCGGCCGGGGTGCGGTCACCTTCGAGGACTTGCAGCATGCGCCCGTGCCTGCGCTGTGTCAGCACGATCCCGGCCAACTGAGAAGCGGAAAATTGCCGCCACAGGACGAGCACCGCGGAGAGGTCGGAATCGCATCGAACGGCACCGGTGCCTACAAGGTGGCGTTCGGCGACCTGACGGGCGGGGGTGACGCCGCTATGGTCGTCCACTGCAATGCTGGTGGGGTGGGGTGGCCTGAGTCTGTGCAGCTCTACACGGCGGGCCCGCAGCTCGATACCGCCGGGCCCAGGCGACTGGGTGGAGTCGACCTGGGCGACCTAACCCACGGCGGAAGGGAAACCGTGACCGATCTTTCCATCTCCGATGGTGCCGCACATGTGACGTGGTTGACCACCGGTCCGAACGAAGCAGAATGCTGTGGGACCGTGAAGATGATGGCCGACCTGCGCTGGGACGGGTCCACCGTAGTTGCCCAGAACGTACGCCGAGTCAACTAGCTGTACTGACCTGAGAAGTTAGGTACACAGCTGGCGGAACCCTGGTCGGTCGCGGCGACGCGGACTCGCCGACACCCGACGGCGTCGAAATGCTGGTCGCTAGGACAGGTCGTACAGGGTGACGCCGTCGAGCGTGCGGGATGGGAACTGCGCGGCCACCCACGTCGCGATGTCGGCGGCGTCGTGGCTGCCGCTGCCCGCGTTTCGGCGAGGACCGCGCATCGTGCCGCCGATGAAGTAATGAATCTTCTTTTGTGCGACCAATTTCTGGAACTGTTCGAGCGTGGGCGCGGGGTCAGTGCCGTTGAACCCGCCCACTGCCATCACCGGCAGCCCGGTCGCGAGCTGGTATCCCGCGGCGTTGGTCGAGGTGACAGTCGCGGCCGTCCATGTGTACGACGAAGAACCCGCCGTCAGTGTGTCGACGAGAGCGGGCGAAGGTTCGGGGGAGTCCAGGAAACCGCCGAACCCGCCGAATCCCGATCCCCGGGAAAAACCCACGCTGGGAATGGCGCCGCGGTGAGGTGCGAGCGCGGTTGCCACCGTGTACACGGCCGGCCCGGCCAGGCATGCCAACAGGGCGACGACGCCGGCCGCACGGGCCACGCCGGGCGGCAGCCGTCCACCGACGAGCAGCAGCGCGGCCGCTCCGACGCCCCCGACGGCGACGGCGGCCCGCAGCCATGACGGCGCCGCACCGTCGCGCCCGAGCAGCGCGCACGCCAGCACCGTGGTGACGAGGACGCCGCCCGACAGCGTGGTGGCGGCACGGATGTCGTCATGTCGGCGCCAGAGCAGCGGAACTCCGAGACCGATGCTGCCGGCCACTGCGGGCGCCAATGCCACTGTGTAATAAGGGTGAATGATCCCGCTGGAGTAGGAGAGCACCACCCCCGTCACCAGCAACCAACTGCCCCAGAGGATGCCGGCGCTGCGAACGGTGTCTGCCCGCGGTGCCCGCCGGGTGACGACAACTGCGGCCGCGACGGCGATCAAGGCAGCGGGGATCAGCCACGCGATTCCCGTGCCCATGCCGCGGTCGAACAGCCGAGTCCATCCGACGTCGTAGTTCATGTTGCCCAGGCCACCGGTCTCGTTGCCGGTCAGCCGGCCGAAACCGTTGTAGCCCAATGCCAATTCGATGACGCTGTCGTGTTGCGAACCGCCGATGAACGGACGCCGATCCGCGGGCCAGACGGTGGCCAGCACCAAGTACCAGCCTGCCGAGACCACCAGCGCGAGGGTGCCTGCAATCGTTCGCGACACCCGTGTCCGCAGCGGTGCGTGCGCAGTCAGCAGATACGCCAGCGCGAAGCCGGGCGCCACCAGCAGAGCCTGCCCCATCTTGGCCAGGAACGCGAAGCCGATCGCCACCCCGGCGAGTGGGAACCACCAACGGCTGCTGTCTTTTTCACACGCTCGCTGTACGCAGAACGCCGCCGCAACGAGTAGCAGGACGAGCAGCGCGTCGGGGTTGTTGAAGCGGAACATCAGCGCCGCGACCGGTGTCAGCGCCAAGACCGATCCCGCCAGCAACCCTGAGGCGGGCCCGTTGACGCGCCGCACTGCCGCGTAGACCAGCGCGACGGCGGCGACCCCCTCGAGTGCTTGTGGCGCAAGCACACTCCAGGAATTCAGCCCGAACAACCTCACGCAGGCGCCCGTCACCCAGAGTGCACCCGGCGTCTTGTCGACGGTGATCGCATTGGCCGCGTCGCTGGAGCCGAACAGGAACGCCGTCCAATTCTGCGAACCGGCCTGCACCGCAGCCGAATAGAACGCGTTGGCCCATCCACTCGCTGAGAGGTTCCACAAGTAGATGCCGGCCGTTACGACTAGCAGTCCGACCAACGCCGCCTGATGCTGACCCGCCCGCTCCTGCGTCGCCGGCTGCGGCGGGCAGGCGATCGCGGGTCGCGGCGCGGTCAGCGTCATGACTCGATGATCGGGTGCCTCGCTAGGCGTCGGATTTGTCATGGCTGTACGGCTGCTGTGAACGGGGCAGGTGTACGACGAAAGCAGTGTCACCGGGAGTGCTGTGCACGTCGATGGTCCCGTGGTGGGCCTTGATCACGGCGGAGACGATCGCCAGACCGAGACCGGTGCTGCCTTCGCGCCGCGACCTCGAGGTGTCGCCGCGGGCGAAACGCTCGAAGATCTCCGGTCGCAGCGAATCCGGGATTCCGGGTCCGTTGTCGGTGACCGTCAGCACGGCCGCCCCGTTGCCGTCACCGGCGAGCGATGTCTTGACCGAGGTGCCGGCGGGAGTATGGGTGCGGGCGTTGGCAAGGAGATTGACCAGCACCTGCTGCAGGCGCGGTCCGTCGCCGGTGACGATGACCGGCTCGTCGGGCAGGTCCAACGACCACTGGTGATCGGGTCCTGCGACGTGTGCGTCGGCGACGGCGTCGATGACAAGCTGCGAGAGGTCGACGGGGTCACGCTCCAGCGGGCGCCCGGTGTCGAGCCGGGCCAGCAGCAGGAGGTCCTCGACCAGATGCGTCATGCGGACCGCCTCCGATTCCACGCGTCCCATCGCGTGGGCGACCTCGGCAGGCACGTCATCGCGGCGACGCTGGGCCAGCTCGGTGTAACCCCGGATCGCAGTCAGGGGTGTGCGCAGTTCGTGGCTCGCGTCGGCGACGAACTGACGTACGCGCATTTCGCTGGCGTGACGCACCGCAAGCGCGGCCGAGATCCGCTCGAGCATGCGATTCACCGCCGTAGCGAGCTGACCGACCTCCGTGTGGGCGGCGGCCGGGTCGACGGCGACCATCGGCGCGAGTCTGACATCGCCCCGTTCGAGGTCGAGGTTGGCGACCTGGAGTGCGGCCGCCGAGACACGCGACACCGGGGCCAGCTGGCGGCGGATGATCACGATTCCGACCGCGATGGCCGCAAGGAGTGCAGTGCCCGCGACGATCGCGAAGATCACGCCCACCGAGAGCAGCGTGTTGTCGACCGATGCCATCGGGAGCCCGGACACGATCGTCTTGCCTGTGCGCGAGTACCGCGCGACCACGCGGTATCTGCCGAGCTCGTCGAGGTCGATGGTCATCGGGCGGCCGTTGGGGGTGAGCCGGGCCAGCTTGGCGGCGGCCCCGGCGCTGATGTTCTCCCGCGTACCGTTCTGGCTGATGACGCCTGCGATGAGCGGCTGTCCGCCGATCGCAACCGCCCCCACAGTGCCTGTTGCCTGGCCCGGTGCGCCGAGAAACACTGGGCCGGGCCCGTTTTCAGGATCGAATATCGGCGGCCGCCGCGGGTAGCCGGGTGGGGGCGGCGGAGGCGGCCCCAGTTCGGTGATGACGGCCGAGCGATGGCCGGCGTCGATTACCTGCTCGTCGAGCTGGCCCATCAGGAACCGGTGCAGCGCAAGCTCTGTGCCGACGCCGATGCCCACACACACCACGGCCAGCAGACTCACCAGCGCCACAAGCAACCGTGCTCGCAACGACCACGTG
>JAVHWG010000586.1:0-3632 GCA_032159965.1 Mycobacterium sp. | reverse complement strand
TTCGGCGCCAGTGCGGGTGACGGTGACATCGGACTCGTAGGTGCCGCGGCCGTTGAGCATGCCCGTGTAAACGGCTTTGCCGATCTGGCCGCCGACGTCGGCGGTGCACAGCCACTGCAACGCTGCCTCGGCGTCCGGGCCGACCATCAGATATTTGGAGAACGACGTCTGATCGAAAACCGTCACCGCAGAACGGGTGTTGGTCTGCTCTGCCGCCGACCACGACAGCCAGTTCGGCTTATCCCAGGTGTACTCGATCGTCGGAGCCACGTCGGCTGGTGCGAAGAAGTTGGCACGCTCCCACCCCATCTTGCTGCCGAAATTGGCGTTCGCGGCGTCGAGCAGGTGGTGCACCGGAGAACGGCGGAACGGCCGCGCGGTGGTCATCTCGCGGTTGGGCCAGGGGATCTCGTAGTGCAATCCGAGCACTTCAGCGACCCGGTCGCGCAGCCGGCGGGTGTTGCCGTTGAACGACGCGAACCTCCGGATGTCGACGGTTGTGAGATCGCTTGTGGGGGAGCCATTTACGATCCACTCCGCGAGTGCCCGCCCCGCGCCGCCCGCGGTTGCGATACCGACGGAGTTGAAACCGGCGCCGACGAAGAAGTTTGCGAGTTCAGGGGCTTCGCCGAGGATGAACTGGTTGTCGGGGGTGAAGCTCTCCGGGCCGTTGTAGAACTTCTTGATGCCGGTGGTGTCGAGCGCGGGGATACGCAGCAGGGCACTCTTCATCAGAATCTCGAAGTGCTCCCAGTCCTCGTCCAGCAGCTGGAATTCGAACGGGTACGGGATGCTGTCGGGTGCTACCCACGGCTTGGCCTGTGGTTCGAACCCACCGATCACCAAGCCACCGACCTCCTCCTTGAAGTAGGTGTAACCGTCCGGGTCCCGCAGAATCGGCAGGTCGGGGTGCACGCCCTTGATCCGTTCACTGACGACGTAGAAATGTTCGGCCGAGTGCAGCGGCACGTTGACTCCCGCCATCGCACCAACGTGTTTGGCCCACTGGCCGGCGCAATTGACGACGATTTCGGCCTCGACATCGCCTGCGTCTGTGTGCACGCCCACGACCCGGCCGCCAACGGTGTGAACGCCCAGGACCCTGGTCTTTTCGATCATGCGGGCGCCGCGCATCCGCGCGCCCCTCGCCAGAGCAAAGGTCAGGTCTGTCGGGTTGGCCTTGCCGTCCGCGGGCAACCAGATCGCTCCGACGAGGTCGTCGACCCGCATCGCCGGCCAGTGTTCGAGCGCCTGACCGGGCGTGAGCAATTCGCAGTCCATGGCGAAGGCAGCGGCGTTGGCGGCCGTCCGACGGAGCTGACCCATCCGGTCCTCCGTCCGGGCGACCGTCACGCCTCCACACTGCTTGTAGCCAGCGGACAAACCGGTTTCCTTCTCGAGATCGCCATAGAGTTGCGTCGAGTACTGCACCAGGCGCGTCGCGCTCTCCGACGCCCGCAATTGGCCGACCAGACCCGCGGCGTGCCAGGTTGTGCCGCAGGACAATTGACCTTGTTCGCACAGCACGACGTCGGTCTCACCGAGCTTTGTCAGGTGGTACGCGACACTGGTGCCGATGACCCCGCCGCCGATGATGACGACGCGGGCGCGGTCGGGAAGCGATGCCGGCGCCATCAGTCGGGGGCCTGCGCATCTTGGAGCAGCCGCCCGAGCTGCGGACTCTTGAAGACCGCGACGGCCGCCTCATAACGCTCCATCGCCCACCCCCAGAAGTCGTAGTCGATTGTGCTGGAGGCGTTCTGGATGCATCCCCACAACGTCCACCCGTACTTTGCCACCACGCCCTGAAGGTGGGCGCGGGCGATCTTGTGCCTCAGCCTTCGGCCGTAGTAGGCGGTGACGAGTTCTTCGAGCTGCTCGGACGACAGACCGCATTCACTCCATATGTTGCCCAATTCGAAGCAGGGGTCGTTGTTACCGGAGTACTCGTAGTCGATCAGCCACACCTTGTCACCATCCTCGATGAAGTTGCCCGCGAGAAGGTCGTTGTTGCACGGAACGCTGGTCTGGTCGCCGGCGGTGAGCACCGCGGCGATTACACCGAAGGCGTCGGCGTAATCGAGGTAGTCGGCAGGGAGTCTGAATCCATTGTCCTGGACGGTGTTCAGGTAACTGGGCTGGCGCTCGAACATGTCGAAGCTGCCATGGAATCGCGGTCCGGCGTGCAACCTGCGGCATCCTTCGGCCACCTTGGCGATCACACCCGGGCGTTGGAAGTCGCCGTTGCGCAGCGTCGTGCCGTTCAGATAGCCGAGCAGCAGCAGGCCATGCTCGGGTCGGTAGTCGACCACCGGGGCACCCACCCCGGCCCGCTCAGCGGCTTTGGTGTTGAAGTACTCCCGGTCGCGGTCGATCTCCAGGAAGTTGCGGCTGGTGTCCGCACAACGCGCGACATAAACACCGTCGGGCGTGGTGATCTTGACGTTTCGGTTCGTCAGACCTCCGGACAGCTCCTCCAGCTGTCGCGGTCGTCCTCTCAGCGCCGGCAACTCGTCCAACAGCTCGCGCAAGCGGGCGTCGCTGAGCGGAGACGGCATCAATTCACCCTAAGTGCCACGACGCTCCCTGGACATCATTCGTCGTGGTCCGGCACGCGATTGGGGGACAGCTCTTAGAACGCGTAGGTGTGCTCCAGCGCGGCCAACATCAGCAGGCCCAAGCAAATGAGCAGGTTCAGTGCCACGAGTACCAGGCCCAGGAACAGAAGACACCGGGTGCCGACGCGGCGGTTGCGCTTGCGCTTGGCTTGTCGCTCCTCGCGCGCAATCTGAATCGCGGTGAGCGCGAACTTGATATCGATAGATTCGTCACCGGCACAGATTGAGCCCCTGGAGATTTGCTGAAGCCGCGCTGGCGGAATCGCCACACCGACACCCGCGAAAGACCGGCTTACCCGATGCGCCTGCCAGCGTCCGAGTTCGTGTGGTGCGGCGTCGAGGCGACGCGGTGTATCGACCCATTCCCACGGATTCGACGCGGTGGTCACAGCAGAATTCTGCTTCATCGATCAGTGCGTGTCAGCGAGTTGGTGCAACGGCTGTGCGGCCCTCGATCCACGCCGAACGTCACCGTTTGGAAACGGTGTGGTGTTCGGTTTGGAAACGGCGCGGTGCGCTGCCTGGTGTGTCGTCGACGTGCTGCTGATAATTGACGCGGTTGTATGAGGAACGTGTGTACGTGAACAAGGGAGTCGACGTCTGTGAGGATCTTTGAACGATTCAACGTCGGAGTTGTTGCTGCCGGAGTTGGATTGTGCGGGACCGCAATAACGTTGAGTCCGGTGGCCGCGGCCGCCCCTCTGGTGACCGGCGGCTACGAATGCGTGCAGACGTCTGCGGGCGAGGCCGGCGGTGAGGCCGGGGGTGAGGCCGGCGGCGCATCGGCGTCGCCAGTGGCGGGCGCGTGCATTCCCGCGAGTGCTCCGGTGTCTGACATGGCCGGTATTCCGATGGCTTTGCCTGGCCCCGTTCCTGTTGCCGCGCCGGTTCCGCTGGGTGCCCCCATTCCGGTGGGTGCCCCGGTTCCGCTGGGCGCTCCGGTTCCGCTGGGCGCTCCGGTTCCGCTGGGCGCTCCGGTTCCGCTGGGCGCTCCGGTTCCGCTGGGCGCTCCCG
>JAVHWG010000539.1:0-3992 GCA_032159965.1 Mycobacterium sp. | reverse complement strand
TGAGCACGGAGAGCTGGTGATCGTCGACCTCTGGGAATCGGAGCAGGCGCTGGGCCGGTTTGTCGAGAATCGCCTCAGCCCGGCGCTGGCCGAGGCGGGGATCCCAGAGTCGCAACCGCGTGTTCATCCAGTCCATAACCAGATGCACTCCGCCGTCGAGGGCAACGCGCTGATTCTGATCGAGGTGGATGACACCGGCACCGATGTCTATGACCGAATGGCCGCCGAGATGCCCGAGCACACCGGAGATCCCGCCAACTACCCGTGGGCAATGCATTCCGTTGCAACCGACGGGACCGGCGTCGTCGTCGCCGACCTTTGGCCATCCGAGGAGGCGTTCGGCCAGTTCGCTCAGCAACGGATCGCGCCGGCCGCCCAAAAACACGGCATGGGTGCGATGCGACAGAGGACGATGACGGTGCTCAACCGTGTCCGCGGCCGGTCGAAGGTGGGTGCCTAGCGAGGACAGGCCGCCCTCGCTGGCGCCCCCTCCGTGTCGACCATTCAGTCAGTCGCGTATGAGAACACCACCGTGACCGTGGCTGACACCGGCTGCGTGCCTTGCTCGACCGGCATCGGCCCGACCGCGTCGACGGCGCCGAACGCCATCTTGCCGTAGTAGTACGGCTCCGCGGACTGCCCGGTCGTGTCGTCGACCGAGATCACGCCGGTGACGTGCGCGCCGATCAGAGCTGCGGCGGCGTCCGCGTGGGCACGCGCGTTGGTGACGGCATCGCGCAGCGCGGCGTCGTAGCCGGTGTTCTGGTCGGTGAGCGAGAAGGACGGCCCGGAGGAGTTGTCCGCTCCCGCGTTCAGCCCGTCCGCAACCAGTTTCCCGGCCGACTTGATGGCGCGCACCGTGACCTGAAGCGACTCGGAGGCGACGTACACACCGCGGGCGGTGTCGTGGTAGACGTCGGCGCTGGTCTGGAGATCCTTGTGGCTGATCCCATGATGTGACATGGCCGCGATCACCTGCCGCATGGCGGCGCTGGCCTCGTTCACGGCCGTTGCCTTGTCGCTGCTCTGGCCGTTGGTGTTGAACGAGATCGAGGCGGTGTCGGGCTTCACGTGCACCGTGCCGGTGCCGCTGAAACGGAGGAATGGGGAGAGCTGCTGGGCCGGCACCGTTGAGGCCGCCTGAGCCTGCGGCGTGAGCCCGTCGCCCGCCCCTCCGGAGCGTGCCAAGGCGAAGACCGAGACGATCGCCGCCGCCACCGCTGCACCGAACATGAACTGTCGAAAGCCACCCATCTCGATCACTCCTCCACGTCGCTTCTGGTGGTCCTTCGACATTGGCCGAGGTGATTTGGTTCCCGGCGGCTGATCGGGCATTGTCAGGGGCGCACCTCAACCCGTGTCGTTGACACCCCCTCGGCCGTCCTGTACAGATCTGTGTCACCGGTGGGGAGCATCGGACAAAAGACGGTCACCTGGGGAGGGGGCGTGAGCATCAAGCGGTGGCGGGTAGCCCTCGGAGTCGCTGTGTTCGCGGCGCTCTCGACGGCGTCGATGGCCTGGGCGACGCTGCTGACGCCGACGCTGGTGGTTGGGGGGAGCGGGAGCCAGATATCCCCCGCTGCCACCCCGGCGGCGACGTACATCGTTTACTCCGCGAGCCGCCCCGGGTTCCCGAACGCCTACGACGCCTACGTCAAGCCGGCCGGCCAGCCTCGAGTCAAGGTCAACAACAGTGGAATCGCGTTCGCCGGAGGCATCGACGGCACGACGTTCATCTACCAGCACATCTCCAGCGGTCACTCAGACATCGGCCTGTACGACGTTGGCACCCAGACCCGCAGCTTGCCCACGGGCGTGAACACCTCCGCCTGGGAGTGGAGCCCCACCATCTCCGGAGACTGGATCCTGTTCAGTCGGCAGAACCCGAATGCCACGCCCGTATCCGACCGGGTCGTGCTGCGAAACGAGATGACCAGCGTGACGCGAGTCCTGGATGATGCGGCCGGAACCCCGGACAGGATCCTCACGGCCGGTCAGGTGAACGGTGACTACGCCAGCTGGGATCGGTACACGCCCTCCGCGCACACCGGCACGGTGCGCCTGTACCAGATCTCGACCCAGCACACGGATATCGTCCAGCTGCCCATCGGCAAGATCCAGTACGCGTCCTCGGTGAACGCGGCCGGCAACCTCTTCTACGTCCGAAGCGGCATCGGCTGTGGCAAGCAGGTCGTCATCCGCGAGATCATTGTCGGCGTCTCCGATACCGCGCTGGCAGCGCTGCCGCCGGGCTACGACGTGTCCAAGACGTTCGCGGTCGACGAGGGCGGCGGCGTCACCTCGCTCTACTTCGACCGCTTCAACTGCGCCACCGGCAAGGGAGCGGACGTCTACAAGCTGACGGTCTCGTGAACCCGGGCCTTGAGCCTGAGAGCAACCCGCATCCTGCGTGGAGCTCTGGTGGCCCGCGCTGGTCGCCTTCTCGATCGTTCCGATCGTGCTGCTCGCGACCGGTACGGTCGGCTGGCTCGATCTGCTGGGCGCCGTGCTCTTCGTCGTCTTCATGATCCTGGTGATGGCGACGATCGTCGTCCCGCTCTGGCGAAGCGCACTTCGCGACGTCGCTCGCTGGACGAGACCGCCCGATTGACACGTTCGGCACCAACCCGTAGCGTTGCCGACACTGCACACGTCCGTAGAAGGGGGAGCAATGCGTCACCGCCGGGTCAGGTTGGCTGGGATCGTCGTTCTGCTGGGAGCCGTGATGGTGGCAACCGCGATCGGGCGTGGCACCCGTGGCGAGGAGCACGACGGCAAGGGAGATCCCGTCCGCGACGTGGCCGCGCTTCGGATCGAGGCGGCGCACGTCAAGCCGGTCAAGCAGCTGACGGCCCAGGCCGCAGCCACGCCGTCGGGGTTCGACTCCGAGCGGTTGTGGGGCACCGGCGACGATTGGGAGCCGGCGATCGCCGCCGACCCGAGCTCCTCCTGGGTCTATCAGGCAACCACGCGCTACGGCGGCCCCAAGGCCTGCACTTCATGCTCGGATCCCGCCATCATCGTGCGCGCCTCGTCGAACGGCGGCTCAACCTGGGGCGCTGATACGTACATCTGCGCCTGCAAGAACGTCAAGGCCCAGAACGATCCGCAGCTTGCGGTCGCGAACAACGGCACCATCTACGCCGCCTGGCTGAACGACTACCAGCCGGGCGTTGTCTTCTCGAAGTCGACCAACCACGGCGCCTCGTGGTCGACGCCCAAGGCGGTGGCGGGCAAGTCGCTCAGCTTCAGCGACAAGCCGATCCTGGCCATCTCCCCGACCGGTCAGGACGTCTACATCGCGTTCAACGCGAGCGACAGCTACGTGGTCGCGTCGCACGACTTCGGCGCCACCTGGGGCACCCGCGTCAAGACCAACAGCGACAGCCTCTACTGGTTTGCCGAGGGCGGCGTGGTCGCCCCCAACGGCTTCATCTACTTCTCCGAGAGCGCCGAGAACCAGACCTCGACCGGCCAGGTGAAGCTGGCCGTGCTTCGCTCGACCAACGCCGGCGCGTCGTGGACGACCACGTTCATCGACACGGCCGAACAGCAGCCGCCCTGCGCCGGCACGGGTTGCCCGGCTGACTTCTTCGGGCCGCAGGCGATGATCTCGGCCGACTCGGCGGGCAAGCTGCTGGTCGCCTACACGCTCGGCACCTCGTCGGGGGCGCCGAAGGGCCTCTACGTGCGCACGTCGACGGACGGCGCCACCTGGAGTGCGCGACAGCAGCTCAACTCGCTCGGAGACAGCGGCTTCCCGGTGGTCACGCACGGGCCCACGGCGGGCGACTTCAGGGTCGCCTGGCAGGATAACCGAAACGGTGCCAGCGCGTACAACACCTGGTACACACGCACCGCCAACGGCGGCTCGACGTGGTCCGCGGCCGTGCGGCTGTCCGATCTGGGAACCGGGGCGGCGTACAAGACCGCCGTCGGCTACGCCTTCCCTTACGGCGACTACTTCGAGATGGACACCGCTCCATCCGGCG
>JAVHWG010000538.1:0-11348 GCA_032159965.1 Mycobacterium sp. | reverse complement strand
TGGGAGCAGCTCACGTCTGACGCCTCGATCGCCGCATGGGGCCCAGCCACGAAAGAAGTGAAGTGGACGTCATCACGGCCCTTCGGTGTCGGAACGACGCGTGAAGTGCTTGCGCTGGGCGGCGCGATGATGCGCGAACGCTTCTTCCGCTGGGAGGAAGGGACCCGCAAGTCATTCGCTGCCTGCGAGTCGACACTGCCGCTGTTCAAGCGTTTCGCCGAGGACTACATCGTCGAGGCCGACGGTAACGACACCCTGTTTACGTGGATGGTTGCCATAGAACCGAAAGACGCGCTGACCCTTCCATTCAAGGTGATCGCGCCGGCGGTGAAGGCCGCGTTCGGACGAATTCCCGGTGACGGACAGCGGTTTTGGGCCAAGCACTCTCAGCGCGGGTAGCGGGGGATCGTTTTCGTTTTTAGCCAGCGATGCCACCGCATCGGTGTGATGTTTCGGCGTGCGGGTCCGGTTGCTCCGTGATGGGCCTCACTCCCTAATCGCCCGGTGACCGCACTGGTGATCTTGATTCGGGAGACCTGCTTTCGCGTTGTCACCCTCATGTTTTCGCGGCCTCGTCGCTATGCAGTGGCGACACCGCGCACGCAGAACCCGCGCAGCGCCGGGCGGCGCTTCCATCACCGACATCGAGCAGATCAACGACCGCTGGCTTGCGCCGCACGACATACCGCCAGCACGGCGTCGCGTCCTGCAGTACCTCCGACATGTGTCGATTCTTCGTAAAGGCGCAGATCCGCGTGGTTACTCGGCCGAACTTTCTCGACGTCTAACACTCTGGGCCTTAGTTCCTTGCATGCACGCATACATAAGCGTATGTTTGCGTACAAGTGCGATAGAAGACGGAGGAAGCCGCGGAAGCGGCCCCCTTGTCGCGACTGCCATCCACGGCGGATGACGCGTCACCCAACAAATCTACGGTGCCGCTCATCTGAGCTGCCGTTTCAGGAGCACGACATGAAAAATTCTGTTTATCCATACGCAACGGGAATCGCAATCGCCGGAGCCGGTATGGCCTTGGCATTTGGTGCGGGAACCGCGCAAGCGTCTCCAGTACAGGCCATGCCGCTATCACCAGCGATGAGCTCCCAGTGCCCGGTCCTTTCCGAGTGTTCCCTTGGTGGGCTCGTGCTCAGCCAGAACTCGCCGACCCCGAACGCACTGTCGGCCGGACTTCTCGGCGGCGGCTTGGATCAGCCGCTATATGGCGTCATCGGCCTCGTCGGACAGGTTCCGCTTGTCAACATCTTCATCGCTAACGGCACCAACGGTGCGCCAGGTAGCGGCGCAAACGGTGGCAACGCAGGGCTGCTGATCGGCTACGGCGGTATGGGTGGGTCCGGCGCCGACGGAATGGTCGGCGGTAACGGCGGCAACGGCGGGCTGTTTTTCGGTGACGGCGGCTGGGGCGGCACGGGCGGCACCGGCGCGAAGGGTGGCAACGGCGGCAACGCCGGCTTCCTGGCGCTGTTCAGTGACGGTGGCAACGGCGGCACAGGTGGGATCGGTACCTCCACGGTCGCCGGCGGAGGGGGCGGTGACGGCGGCAGTGCCGGCACGCTCGGACTCTTCGGACACGGCGGCAACGGCGGCCTCGGCGGTGCGGGTGCAACGGGCACGGACGAGGTAGTAACTCCGACCGCCGCGCGAAGCGCAGTCACCACCCTGGCAGCCCTGGCAGCAGCCCCGGCAGCCACCGGGACGACAGGAGCGAACGGAACCGTGGTGGGCACTAACGGCAGCAACAGTACAAACCCGGCAGGGAGCGGCACAGCAGGCACAGCAGGTACGGCCGGCGTTGCTGGCACAGGTCAAGATGGTCTCCCCGGCAACCCGGGTGACCCCGCGGGTGCTGGCGGTGCCGGCGGAACTGCGGGCACCGCAGGCGTTGGCGGCGACGGTGGCATCGGCGGAGCCGGCACCCCAAGCGGCAACGGCGGAGCCGGTGGCGCTGGCGGCGTCTCGACTCCGGCCAGCGGAGCGGCCATTGGCGGCAACGGCGCTGACGGCGGTGCCGGTGGAACCGGCGCTACCGACGGTGGCGCTGGCGGTGCAGGCGGTGCCGCGACTGGTGTCGGGGCCGGCGGTCAAGCCGGAGCAGGCGGAGACGGCGGAAGCGGCGGAATCGGCGCTGCTGGCGGGGCTGGCGGCGCAGGCGAGGCTGGCGGCGCAGGCGGGCCGGGGGCTAACGGAACCGTAGTGGGCACCAATGGCACCAACGGCGGCACCGCAGGCGCTGGCGGTAACGGTGGCAGCGGCGGACTCTTCGGTCGCGGCGGCAATGCCGGTAACGGCGGAACCGGCGGAACTGGCGGGACCGGAGGCGCAGGCCAGGACGGTGGCGCAGGTGGAACCGGCGGAAACGGAGCTACAGGCGGCAACGGCGGCAACGGCGACGCGGGCGGCAACGGTGGTGTCGGCGGCGCGGGCGGCGCGGGCTCCGGCGGAGCCAAAGGCGGACTCGGCGGCGCAGGCGGTTCGGGCAACACAGGCGGCCCGGGCGGCTTAGCGGGCGCAGGCGGCGCAGCAGGCGCAGGCGGCGCAGGCGGAACCGGTGCTGCAGGTGGGACCGGCGGAACCGGCGGAACCGGCGGAGCAGCCGGTACAGCTGGCCGCGGCGGATTCCTCGGTGGTAGTGGCTCGGCCGGCACAACCGGCAGTAGCGGCTCCACCGGAGCCAACGGCGCTACCGGTGCCACAGGTGCAACAGGTAGTCCCGGCACCGCCGGGGCCCCCGGCACCGCTGGCACCGCTGGTGCAGGCGGCACCGCAGGCGCCGACGGCGCCGACGGCGCATCGTCATAACGCGCAAGAAAGCAGGGCTCCACTAAGTGGGCACTGCTGAACAGCATTGGGGGCGTCGGCCATGCCGGCGCCCCTAATGCCATGCCACACCCGAAACTTCAAGGGAAGGTCAACACCATGGAAGTCCTCAACGGCGTCGACACAGCAGACGCGACGGCCACGGGGAGCTACCCACAGGTCGGTCGGGGGGCGTTGCCGGTCACCGATGTCGGCCGGTTGTTGTTACGTTGCGCCGATCGGCCCGGCTTGGTGGCCGCTGTCAGCACCTTCCTGGCCCAGGCCGGGGCCAACATCGTGTCCCTCGACCAACATTCGACCGCGCAGTCAGGCGGAACGTTCATGCAGCGCACGATCTTTCATCTCCCCGGACTGACAGCGGCGCACGACGCATTGGAACACGACTTCGGTGAGCAGATCGCAGAGCGTTTCAACATGGATTTCAAGCTGACTGAGGCCGCCAGACCCAAACGCGTCGCGATCATGGCCTCTGGCGGCGACCACTGCTTACTGGATCTACTGTGGCGCAACCGACGCGGTGAACTCGACATGTCGGTGGCGATGGTGATCTCCAACCATCCCGGCCTTGCCGATCAGGTCCGCCCGTTCGGCGTACCGTTTCTCCACATACCTGCTACCGAAGATATTCGGGCACAAGCAGAACAACGCCAACTCGACGCGTTGCGCGACAACGTCGATCTGGTGGTGCTGGCCCGCTACATGCAGATCATCACACCAAATTTCCTGGCCGACGTCGGCTGCCCCCTGATCAACATTCATCACTCATTCCTGCCGTCGTTCGTCGGCGCGTCGCCCTATCGACGGGCCAAGGAGCGCGGCGTCAAACTCATTGGTGCGACCGCCCACTACGTAACCGAACAACTCGACGAGGGACCGATCATCGAGCAGGACGTCGTGCGAATCGATCACCGTGACGGCGTCGGCGACCTGGTGCGCCTCGGCGCCGACGTAGAGCGCGCGGTGCTGTCGCGGGCAGTCCTCTGGCATTGCCAGGACCGCATCATCTGCGACGGCAACCAAACCGTCGTTTTCTGAACTGACAACACCCTTGAGCCAAACAGTCGCGGTGGCCAGGCCGCACTGGCGGCGCGCCAAGAACGCCTGCGCGCAATGTTTCTCCACCCAAGGTTGGCTGGCGCGAGTTGCCGCGAGGAGGCTGGTGATCCATCGGTGCTGGAGGCGGGATCGTGAGGCGCCGCGACATGCGCAAGGTCTTGCGCATGAGGGATGAACAGGGTGACGACCTTTGCGACAGTGGCTTGAAACTACTTCTCTGTTGTGGCTCGGCGATGCGGATGGTGTCAGCTACCGCGAAGATTCATAGGGAAACACCCCATATTTTCCTTGCTGAGGAAAATGTAGCGTCGGGCTTTCATAACTGGCACATGCAGGCTCTCGAAAGCCGAGCCCGAAGTATATGGACCCGAGGAAGGCTCTCATGAACACAATCCCGACGTGGTTAAAAGTTGCGATCGCCGCTGCCGGGTTCGGCTGCGCGGCAATGGGTATCGCCGCCCCGGCGTCGGCGGCGCCTTACGCCCAGGATCCGACCGATTGCGACGCGCAACCCGATTTGGGCATCTGTCAGATCGGGCGGAACCTGATAGAGCAACAGCAGGATCCGGCCAATGATTTCGGTGGAGAAGTCTTAATGAGCTTCCAGCGACGGGGTCTCTCCGAGGTCGCGACCTTCCAGAACACCTCGGCGGCGGATGGTCAATGTCACTATGACGCGCAGGATGTTTCCGGCATTCTGCCGAGCAAGACCGACGACTTCCACCTCGGCGCCAACTCCACGGTCACGCGCACCTATCCGGCGCCTCCGCCGTTTTCCACTTACCACGCGACCGTAACGTGCAACGGTACCTTCGCGGGCATACCCGTCCAGTATGGGAACGCCTCGCAGGACGTGTCCGGCTAACGCATCGTTATCGTCGCTGCTGCGAGTGGTGGACCTGCTGGGCATCGGCAATTGAACCGGTCAGCCCGCCTGTGGCGGTGGTCTACTCGCACGACGTCCTGTTCGATGATGGGTCCGTCGTCGAGTGTGTCGGTCACGTAGTGGGCCGTAGCGCCGACGAGTTTGACGCCGCGCTGCTTGGCCCGTCGATAGGGCGCTGCGCCGACGAACGACGGCAGGAATGAGTGATGGATGTTGATCAAGCGGGCAACCGATCGCGGCCAGGAAGTCCGGTGTGATGATCTGCATGTAGCGGGCCAGCACCACCAGATCGACGTTGCCGTGTAACACGTCGAGTTGGCGTTGTTCTGCTTGTGTCCGAATGTCTTTGGTGGCGGGCACCTGGAGGAACGGCACTCCGAACGCGCTGACCTGATCAGCCGGGTCGGTATGGTTGGTGATCACCATCACCACCGCCATATCCAGTCGCCGCGACGGTTGCGCCACAGAAGGTCCAGGAGCCAGTGGTCGGCATTGGATGCCATGATCGAGACCCGTTTGGACTTGGCCGCCTCGGTGAGCGTGAAATGCATGTTGAACCGAGCGGCCACCTGCTGGGCGAAGTCACGTTCCATCGCGTCGCGTTGTAGCCGTCCCGTCAGGTGAAAAATGTTGCGCTGCAGGAATGTTCCGCCGGACTACTCGGTCGCATGCTGATCCAGCGACACGATGTTGCTCCGGCCTGGGCCAGGAAGGGGGTGGCGGCCGCCACCAACCCGGGCCCATCGGCGCAATGCAACAACAACCGGCCGGCATCCTTCACCGGTAACGCCTCTCGGCCGGGGCGCCGCCCATTGACCGCCGTGCCCGGCGCGTCAACATTATTATTTCGGGCCGCCATCGACATCACCTTCCTACCGCTGGCCGTGGCGCCGCCATGACACCGGGAGGCCGGCATGGCCCACGCCCCAGAGTCTCCGCATAGCAATAGCAGTGGCCTCTCACCGGCCACTGCCTGCCGGTTATTTCGAGGTCGAGTTTCCCGGCGAGATTTGTTTGCTCGGCGCTGCGCGTGATGGCAGTCGCTCCGGTCGCTCCGGTGGCGCCTTAGCTCCGATGCCATACAACTATGTATGCTTACATGCAATCTGACGAGTGGGGTGGCCCTGTCGGGCACGCAGGAGAGCCGAAAACTTGACGACGGGAGTCACGGCACAATGCCGAAATCACTGGAAACGCCAACAGCCGACGCCGCTGTGGCCACGCAATACCCTGATCAGGTGGCGCAAGTGACATGGTGGCGGTATGTCATGACGGTGACTGGCAATGCGGCCCAGAAAGCCATCGCCACCGCGACCGGCGTCGACCAATCCAGCATCTCCCGCTGGCAACGGGGCACTAACACTCCAAGTGCCGAAGCCGTGGTCGCCTTCGCACGGGTGTACGGCCGGTCGCCCGTCGAAGCTCTGGTGGCCGCGGACTACCTGACCAGCACTGAGTTGGGCGTGGTGGAGCTGACGACGCTGACCGGTGACCTGACCAGGGTGTCCATCGATTCGCTGTTAAGCGAGCTTCGGCGCCGGGTGCTTGCTGCTAACCCCGAGGACACGCAGACCTGGCCGCCGGGTTGGTCCGCCGATAACCCGAGAATGGGCCGGCATCAGAATGGCGAGGAGAGCGGCGATCTCAGCGGCTGACAGATCCTCCGGCCGCACCCGCGACATCACCTGCTCCAGCTCCCACCGCAGATGTGGCAACACGGAATCCGCACCTGTCTTCACAAAACTGCAAGCCGCAGTGATGCGATCGCCTACCTCCGAGAAATCCGTCTCGAACAATGACCTCACCCTGGCTTTCAAGATCAGAACCCCTAAACTCCGGGGCCCCGCCCCTGACTGTCCAAAGGCAACTTCTGAATGGTCCTGCGGTGCGGCGAAGTTCCCACACGGCGATAACCAATACTGCACCCCAGCCTTCGCAATCCACAAGCAATGGCGTTAACTGGACAACCAATTGCGGTAAATGGACAATTCTGTCAGTCCATGGTGGCCGATGCATTCGCTGCACGAGTCGCCTAAACCCGGTGTCCAGCTGTCGGACCGACGTGGAGTGGTGCGGACTTCCCCGCGGTCAAGGGTGCGCGAAGCGGCCGACCCCTAGCGTTGCGGAGGGATATTCGCCAAATACTTGGCAGTACTGCGCAGCGAAACGGCCCAGGTGTACGAAGCCCCAGCGGTTGGCTACCGCAGCTACCGTGACAGACTGCGGATCGGCGTCTAGGAGCGTGGAATGCACCCGGTTCAGGCGGAGCTGCCGTAGATAGGTCATTGGCGGCAGCTCACCAGAGCGTTCGAAGGCTTTAAAGAGTGCCCTGGCGCCGACTCCGGTCTCTTGCGCCAGTTTTCCGGTGGTCCACGGCGCTTCTGGGTGGGTTCGCATCAGGTCGATGGCGCGCGTTACCACTGCCGGTGACGCCGGGCGGGCGCCGTTGCTCAGAGCGCCGGTGTAGTTGTGCGGCTGCGTCAACAGCAGGCCTTCGATAAGCAGACGTTGCAGATTGCCCGCGGCGAGCGGGTGGCTCAATAATCCATCTGGTCGATCGGCCTCGCGCTTGAGAATCGTCACCAGCTCCAGCCAGCTGGCCGCTGATGTCGCCTTCAGGTCCAGATTGCGCTCAAACTCCAGCGGGGCGCGCACGGGTCGGTCGAGCATCGTTTCTAGTTGCCGGCGCATCTCCTGGGCGGGGATCATCAGGCAGATCTGGTAGCACCCCGAGGACCATGCAATATCCGTGGGTATGCCAGGCACAAATATCCCCGCGGATACGCAGGCGGCCGCGATCTGCTGCTGGCCGTCATCCCACGAATTTATCGCGTGACCCGACAGTGGAATGTCGATGTGATACGAACGCACGTCTGGTGCGCGAAGCTTTACCTCACCACCGAAATGAATGTAGCCCGCGGTGAGCAGGGGAAGCTGTAATGCGTTCATGCGCATGTCCAACGGATCACGACCGACGGGATTGACCTCCAACGGCAGATAAGCTGCTTCCAGCACCTCGCGGGCCTCGTCCACATCGCTGGTCTGCACCGGCGGCGCCGACCAAAACCTCAACTCACCGACGACTCGCCGTTCCATGACCCTTCCCTATGTCCGCGATACATCACCGCCGCGCTCATCAATTCACATTGGAGGCGGTCGCCCTCGACTGCTTTACACACCAGAAGAAAAATGTCGACGTCGGCCGCGGGTGTTGGAATCCGTTAACGGCGTCCGCGCCGCTGACGACTTCTGAAGTACTGACCTGCTCGTCTGGTCGCATCTCCGGAACCTCGGCTCGGCCGGGGGCCGAGTCAGTAGTCGGGTCGAAGCGCCCGCGGTGCAGACGCGCCAGCAGCTCAGTCGTGGCGTGTTTGAGAGGTATCTGGCAGTCGCTTCACAGTGCCGGGCGGGACCCACGCGCGATATAAGGCAAACATCGCGTAGCTGAAGGTCCCAATAATGATCCCGATATCGATCATCAGGTGCATCACCACACCGGCTGCGATGACCCACGGCCGACACGAGAAACCTGGGCGCGCTCGGTGGATTTCTGTCGTAACTGAGCCTCATTGCAGCCATAAACATCGGGGTGGGCCTGCCAATTGAAATAATTGTAAGACCTAGGTACCTAACACACTATGCTTTGCTGGCCGATGTGTATATCCAGAAACCGCCCCACCAGTATCCGTTTCGGGAACCGCCACAGTCCTTGCCTAAGGGAGGACCACAGTTGACGATATCGACGTGCGCCAGGTGCTGGCAGAGCCACTCACCGAGGCTCGTCCAGATGTGGTCGAGCCAGGCGGCGCAGGTCAGACCCGCGTTCTGGCGCAGATAGATTGAAGACTGGCAGGTTGCGTTGAACGCACAACGTGAGCTGGCACGAACAGGCCGACATCGATCGGTCGGTGTGCACGATCTGTCGACCGCTGCACACAACCTGACGGTGGTGCACTATGACTCCGACTTCGAAACGGCCGCAACGATATTGGCATTCGAGCGCCGCTGGGTGTTACCGCAGGGCACCCTCTAGTGATCGCTGCGCAATCATGGACGCCGTGTTCCCAGACATCGCGCCCATTCAGTTAGCGATCATCCGCTAAGAGACCGTCCAGCCCGTTCTGGGCTACAGCACTGCGGGTTTCGGTGCCCGCCGCAGTGGCGTAGCGCTGGGAGGTGACCAGGATTCGCGGCCCAGCAGTTTCATCAGCGTGTAGACGCTGACGTCGGAGTGCCGTCCAAAACCTGTCAGCGCTGCGGGCGGTGCCCGGCTGACTTCTTTGCCAGCGGCCAGCGGCGCTGACTACGCTCGGAGTGATTTTGAAGCGACTACAGGCGGCGGTTGCCATGCTCATAGAGGACATCTTTGACTCGTCGCCGCGGATAGAGACGACCGATGTCGATGAGGCGACTGACGTCTTGTCGCGCGGGTATATGCCGGTAAACTCCGGCCCGCCGTGTCCAATTCGCTGGATATGCACCTAAAGGCCGAAGAACTTCCGATGTCGATAGCGGGCTACCTTCACTTCGGCACGGATGTCTGCATCCGCGGAGATGACGTCCCGGCTCCCCGGTCCGGCCGAGGTTCTAGGCGACCTCGCGCGAGCCGCTCAGCGAGGGGTAGGTGAGATGCCGAGCGCGTCGAAGGGGAACGGATGGATCGGCCGTGGCAACCCCTACGGGCTGAACGGCTGAGAGCCTTGCGCGAGGCATGCATGGACCGCAGCTTCACGACGCGGGCGAATAAACAAGCTGGCCGCAGCTAGGCGCTAATCGATCCGGACATGCGGGCCGGGCATGCGCACGTCTTATAAGGCAAATGACCTTTGGCGCGTGCGCTTTTGGTTGTTCCCCGAGGGCCATGACGACAGGCAATTCCTACACGGAGGACAACAAGAAAATGACAACAAATGATCTGCCTTGGCCGAGTTTCCTCACCAGACGACGCCCGTTGAACGCGTGGAGCGGTGGCAGGGCGACAAGATGCCGCATTGCATTACTGCTCGACGTCAGCCAATGTCCGATGGGACCGAGGGGTGGTCCTGCTGGAGCGGGCGACGGGAATCGAACCCGCGTAGCTAGTTTGGAAGACTAGGGCTCTACCACTGAGCTACGCCCGCGTGAATAGCAATTAGGCACTGTACGGTGCTTTCGCGCAGCAGGCCAAGCGGGCCGTAGGATCGCCTGGTTACGCGATGTCGCGGGGTGTAGCGCAGCTTGGTAGCGCATCCGCTTTGGGAGCGGAAGGCCGCAGGTTCAAATCCTGTCACCCCGACCAGACCTGACCGAACTATTTCAAGGAGCCGAAGGTCGTGAAGAGCACTGTCGAACAGTTGAGCCCTACCCGGGTCAAGATCAATGTGGAGGTGCCGTTCGCCGAGCTGCAGCCCGACTTTGACCGTGCCTACAAGGAGCTCGCCCGCCAGGTGCGTCTGCCCGGCTTCCGGCCCGGCAAGGCGCCGGCCAAGCTCCTCGAGGCCCGCATCGGGCGCGGCGCGGTGCTCGAGCAGGTTGTCAACGAGGCGTTGCCTGCCCGCTACTCCGAGGCCGTCACCTCCTCGGACGTGCAGCCGATCGGTCAGCCCGAGATCGAGATCACCAAAATCGAAGACGGCGACGAGCTCGTGTTCACCGCCGAGGTCGACGTGCGCCCGAAGATCGAGCTGCCGGACCTGAACGCACTGGAGATCACCGTCGACCCGATCGAGGTCACCGACGACGAGGTCGACGCCGAACTCGAATCGCTGCGCACCCGGTTCGGCACCCTGACCGGGGTCGAGCGTGCCGCAAAGGACGGCGACTTCGTCTCGATCGACCTGTCGGCGACCATCGACGGCGAGCCGGTGCCGGAGGCCGCCACCGAAGGCTTGTCGCACGAGGTCGGCTCCGGTCAGCTCATCGAGGGCCTGGACGAGGCGATCAACGGACTGAAGGCGGGGGATACTCGCGTGTTCACGTCCACGCTCGCCGCGGGCGAACATGACGGCCGGGACGCTCAGGTGACCGTCACCGTAAACTCGGTCAAAGAACGTGAACTTCCCGATCTCGACGACGAATTCGCCCAATTGGCAAGCGAATTCGATACGATCGACGAGCTGAAGGCCAGCCTTCAGGATCAGGTGCGCAGGTTCAAGCGGGTGCAGCAGGCCGAGAAGATCCGCGACGCCGCGTTGGAGACGCTGCTCGGCCAGGTGGACGTGCCCTTGCCGGAGGCCGTCGTGCAGGCCCAGGTCGACGAGGCCGTCCACAACGCGCTGCACGGTCTCGATCACGACGAGGACCGGCTCGCCGAGGCGCTCGCTGAGCAGGGCAGCAGCCGCGACGAGTTCGACGCCGAGGCCCGTCAGAACGCAGAGAAGGGCGTCAAGACTCAGCTTCTCGTCGACGCCATCGCCGACAAACTTGACATCCAGGTCGGCCAGGAGGACCTGACCGAGCGCCTCGTCCTGCAGTCGCGGCAGTACGGCGTCGAGCCACAGCAGCTGCTGCAGTTCCTGCAAGAAAACAACCAGCTGCCCGCGATGTTCGCCGACGTCCGGCGCGGCAAGGCGCTGGCCGCGGTAGTGCA
>JAVHWG010000522.1:0-17087 GCA_032159965.1 Mycobacterium sp. | reverse complement strand
AGCCGTGCTCCATCACGACGGCGCCGACGAGCCGGTCGGGGTTTCTGCCGTCGAGGTGGCCGTTCAGCACGTCGAGGCAGATGTGCCAGCCCCCGGCATTCTCGGCTGTGTTGGAGCGATCGGCCATCTGCTGCTCGAGTGTGAGCCGGCATCCCGTGCCCGTCGGCGTGAGTCGCCACCGGAGCACATTCGGACCCCATCTGTGCAGGAGCTCGCGGGGTGCGTCGACCGCGATGACGGTGCCGTCGATAGGGTCGTCGCCGGGATTCTCCCGGATCTGGGCCGGGCCGACGCTGTCGAGTTTGCGGTCGGGGACAACCGGCGACCAGCGTCGCAAGAGGTCCGGGTCAGTGAGCCACGGCCACGTGTCCTCGGCGGACCGGCCGAATTCGCGGGTGAACGTCAACACCCACTGACCGTCCTGGTTTTCAAGGGTTGCTTCGAGCGGATGGGTCATGTGTGTTCCTCCTCGATCAATCGGGCCAACGTGTCCAGGCTGGCCGCCCACTTGCGGTGATACGGCGTGACCCACGCCAGCACGCCGGGCAGCGGGTCGTCGGCCAGGTGATACACCCGCCGCTTGCCCGCGACCTCCACACGTACGGTGCCGGCCTCACGAAGCACGCCGAGGTGCTTGGAGACCAGCGACTGCGGGACGGCGAGCTGATTCACCAATGTGCCGACGTCCGCGGCACCGTCGCGGAGGGTGTCGAGAATGCGCCTCCGAGTCGGGTCGGCGATCACCGCGAATGGGTCCACCTCTTCATATCACCGTAAAGTAATATGAATGTCAAGTAATATGAAGCCCGCAAAACTGGCTGAGAATCCCGTTCCGCAGGCATTGATCGGTTGCAGTGTTGGTGCCACGCTGTCGGAATGACGGTAGGCGAAGGCGGCGAAGGCAGCGAAGGCTATGTAGATCAGTCGGTGGTGGGTCTCGCGGAACCACAGCCGATGTACAAGATGTTGCGCGAGTCGAGTCCGGTCTTCCGGCCGGGGCCTGAACTGCCGGTCGTGCTCAGCCGTCTCGCCGACATCGAGACGGCACTCAAACGCACCGACTTGTTCTCGTCGAGCATGGACGCCGTTGACCTGGGCAACGTGCGCCCGCTGATCCCGCTGCAGGTCGATCCGCCCGATCACGCGAAGTACCGGCGCATTCTCGACCCGCTCTTCACCCCACGGCAGATGGCCGCCAGGGAGGCGGCCGTCACAGAGCGAGTGAACGAGATGATCGATGCCTTCGCCGATCGCGGCGAGTGCGACTTCCACGAGGAGTTCGCCGTCCCGCTGCCGTGCTCGGTGTTCCTCGGCTTGCTCGGGCTGCCGCTGGAGGACCTCGACAAGTTCCTCGTCTGGAAGGACGACGTCATCCGCCCGGAGAACGGTGGTGTCGGCGACGCGCGACGACGCGAGGCGGCGTCACCGTCGGCCCAGCAGATCTACACCTACTTCGAGCACGCCATCGACGACCACATCGCCAACCCTCGCGATGACGTTCTGTCCTCGTTGATCGCCGCACGGGTGGAAGGCGAGCCACTGTCCCGCGAGGAACTGCTGGACATCTGCTTCCTGTTCCTGATCGCCGGTCTGGACACAGTGACGGACTCCCTGGACTGCTTCTTCGTCTATCTGGCGCGTCATCCCGAGCAGCGTCACCTCCTGATCGAGCAACCCGATCTGCTCCCCAGCGCCATCGAGGAGCTGTTGCGCTGGGAAACGCCGGTTCCCGGCGTCGTTCGTATCGCGTTGCAGGACACGGAGATCGGCGGATGCCCCATCAGCAAGGGCGAACGGGTAAGCCCGCTGCTGGGCGCGGCCAACACCGACCCGGCAGAGTTCGTTGATCCGGACACTGTCGACTTCGCACGCAGTCCCAACCGCCACCGAGCGTTCGGCGGCGGTCCGCACCGCTGTCTCGGCTCCCATCTCGCCCGTCTGGAACTGCGCGTTGCGCTGCGTGAATTCCACCGTCGCATACCGGATTACGAGATCGCCCCCGGTGCCGAACTCAAGTACACGACTGCGTTGCGTTCCGTCGAGTCTCTGCCGCTGGTCTTCGGAGGGGCCGTGCGATGAGGCGAGTCTTGGTAGATCCCGAGCGGTGTACCGGGCACGGCCGGTGCTACACGCTGGCGCCTGACGTCTACGACGCCGACGACCTAGGGCACGCTCTCGTCGTCGTCGACCAGGTGTCCGGCGAGTTGGAACAGCACGCCGCGGTCGGCGAGCAGAACTGCCCGGAGAGCGCGATCACCCTGTCGCACTGACGAGTACGGTTGTGGCATGTCGAAACTCACCGGTGTCGATGGTCGCTCGGACAAGCCTCTCTCCGCCGCGCAGGAGCTTCTGCGCGACTCATTCACCCGACTGATAGAACACGTCGACGCCCTCACCGACGGGCTGACGGACGATACCGCCACTTACCAACCGGCGCCGGGGGCGAACACCATCGCGTGGTTGATCTGGCACAGTGCCCGGGTGCAGGACGCGCAGGTCTGCGACATCGCCGGCTCTGAACAGGTCTGGAGCCTTGACGACTGGGTGCAGCGGTTCGGTCTGGACCTGCCGCGGGACGACACCGGATACGGGCACGACGCGAAGGACGTCGTCAAGGTGAAGGCGTCAGCGAAGCTGCTCGCGGGTTACTACCACGCGGTGCATGACATGACGCTGACGTTCGTGGCGACGGTCGGGGACGCGGATCTGGAGCGCATCGTCGACGAGCGCTGGAATCCGCCGGTCACGGCGAGCGCGCGACTGGTCAGCATTGTCGACGACTGCGCCCAGCACCTTGGACAGGCTGCCTACGTGCGCGGCATCGCGCCCTGAACTCGGGCGCCGGTCCCAGCTGCGGTAATGCCGCTTACCATGATGTGATGACCGCCACATCGGACACCAGGACATCAACGGGAACGATCCGCAATCCCGCGACCGGTGGCGTCGCCGGCGAGGTGCACTGGACGGATCCCGCCGACGTCCCTCGCATCACGGCCCGCTTGGCGAAAGCCCAACCCGGCTGGGAGAAGCGCGGCGCGAAGGGCCGAGCAAAAGCGTTGGCACGCTTCGCGGTGTGGCTCGGCGACCACCGCGGTGAGATCGAGGATCTGCTGATCAAAGAGACCGGCAAGTCGCGCACCGACGCCGTCCAAGAAGTGCCGATGCTGGTCATCATCATCTCGTATCTGGTGAAGATCATGGAGAAGGCGCTCGCGCCCGATAGTCGCCCGGCTCCGATACCTGCACTGGCGGTCAAGAAGATCACCGTGCACTACCGGCCGCGGCCGGTCGTCGGGATCATCGCGCCCTGGAACTTTCCCGTCGCCAACGCGATGATGGACGCCCTCGGTGCGCTGGCCGCCGGCTGCTCGGTGCTGCTCAAGCCGTCTGAGCGCACGCCGCTGACGGCCGAAGTCCTGGTCCGCGGTTGGCGCGAATCCGGTGCGCCCGACGTGTTCGCGTTGGCACAGGGCGCGCGTGAGGCCGCCGAGGCCGTGATCGACAACGTCGACTTCGTACACTTCACCGGGTCGTCGGCAACCGGACGCAAAGTCATGGAGCGCGCGGCGCGCCGGCTGACTCCCGTGAGCCTCGAACTCGGCGGCAAGGATCCGATGATCGTGCTCGACGACGCCGACGTCGAGCTGGCCGCGCACGCCGCGGTGTGGGGTGGACTGTTCAACGCCGGTCAGATGTGCGTGTCGGTCGAACGCGTCTACGTCATGGACCAGGTCTACGACCAGTTCGTCGACGCGGTGGTACGCGACGTCAAGGGCCTGCAGGTGGGTGCCGGCGACGGTCCCCACTTCGGTTCGCTGATCGACGACCAGCAGCTGACGGTCGTGGACAAGCACGTCTCGGACGCCAAGGAAAAGGGGGCCCGCGTGCTCACCGGCGGCAAGCGGATTGCCGGGGATGGCAGCTTCTACGCGCCGACAGTACTTGTGGACGTCGATCATTCGATGGAGTGCATGACCGCCGAGACTTTCGGTCCGACGCTGCCGATCATGAAGGTCGGTAGCGTCTCTGAGGCGGTGTCGCTTGCCAACGACAGCGCCTACGGACTGTCGGCGTCAGTGTTCTCCGGTGACGTCGAACGCGCGAGAGATGTTGCATTGCAGCTTGATTGTGGTGCAGTCAACATCAACGACGTGGTCGCGAACCTGATGTGCACTACCGCGCCGATGGGCGGCTGGAAGGAGTCGGGCGTCGGCGCGCGCTTCGGCGGTCCCGACACCGTCCGCAAGTACTGCAGGGCCGAGACCGTCGTAGAGCCGCGGTTCAAGGTGGGCGCGGGTGCCAACTATTACTCGTCCTCGCCCAAGGCCGCGGCGCGGATGGCCAAGCAGATGATGTGGATGGCGCTGCGGCGCCCGCGCCGCGTGGCGCGAGATCGCTAATCCTTCCGGGCCGGGCTGCCCCGAGTAGGGTCATCTGGTGCGCACGGCGACGGCGGTTTCGTTCTGGCTCATGTTCACTTCGGCGTTGCTCGTCGCGGTACCCGTCAACTGGGCGCAGCACACCATCGTCGACGCCGATGGCTATGCCGAGCTGGCGCGGTCGGCCGGTCACAAGCCCGGGGTCCGCGAGGCGACAGCGGCGGTCCTTGCCGAGCGGGTGGGCGCCGTCGCACGCGACCGAGGGTTCGACGGCGGCGACGGAGTGATTCGTCAGGTGGCCTCGGCCTACACGTCCGGCCCGTCATTCCCCGACCAGTTCGCCGACGTCAATCGTGTTGCGCACCAGTGGCTGTTCACCGACAACGCCCGCCAGACCGGCCAGGGCTGGCAGATCGACATCGCGCCGATGCTGGCCGACACCTCGTTCAAGGCTTCGCTGACCCAGCTCGGCGTCCAGGTGCCGGACACCGTCACCGTGCCCGTCATCTCGAACGCGCCGAACAACTTGAAGCCTGGGCTGTTACGTCCGATGGCTACATGGGGGCCGTGGGTGGGTATCGGAGCCGCCGTGTGGGCGGCACTCACGGCGTTGCTGACGCTTGTCCTCGCCAAGAGTCGTGGGAAAGCGCTTGCCGGCCTGGGGGTTTCGGCGCTGCTCGTGGGTGGCATCGGGTGGGCAGGGCTGGCGATCGTGAGGGGTCGTGTCGATCAGGCCTTGGCGAAGACCAACGGCAACGTACACGCCATCGCCGATGCATTGGTGGCGCAGGCCGAGGACAGTCTGCAGCAGTGGCTGACGTACACACTCATCGCGGGTGGCGTGTTGGCGGTGGCAGGCGTTCTCGTCACGGTGCTCGGTGCGTCCATGCGCCGGAAGAAACCCGCCGTGTCGTACGCGCCAATGCAGCCGCACGGGTATCCGCCCACGCGGCCGCCGATGCCGCCGACGCAGCCGCCGAGCATCTGATGTGGCTCGGACGCCGAGACTGCGTCCCAGCCGCGAAGGTGCGAGTAGAGACCTGCCCGATTACAGTCTCGGTGCGCCGGATCCGATTGTCTGCCAGAGGAACTCGAACGACAAGGCAGATTTGAACGCGGCCTGCGCGTTGTCCGCCGCGCCGGCGTGACCACCCTCGATGTTCTCGTAGTAGCGGACGTGGTGGCCCGCAGCTTGCAGCGCAGCCACCATCTTGCGGGCGTGGCCCGGGTGCACGCGGTCGTCGCGGCTGGATGTGGTCATCAGCAGGGCGGGGTAGTGCCGGTCTGCCGAGATGTTGTGGTACGGCGAATACTCCTTGATGAATTCCCAATCCGAGGGGTCGTCCGGGTTCCCATACTCGGCCATCCATGACGCGCCCGCCAGCAGCAAGTGAAACCGTTTCATGTCCAGCAGCGGCACATTGCACACCAGAGCACCGAACAGCTCCGGATAACGTGTCAGCATCACACCCATCAGCAGGCCGCCGTTGCTTCCGCCCTGCGCGCCGAGCTGCTCGACCGTCGTGATGCCCTGCTCCACCAAATCCTTTGCGACGGCGGCGAAGTCCTCGTAAGCCAGGTGCCGCCCCTCGCGTTTCGCCTGCTGATGCCACTCCGGGCCGTACTCACCGCCGCCACGGATGTTGGCCATCACGTAGTTGCCGCCGCGCTGCAGCCACAGTCGTCCCAGCACGCCGCTGTAGCCGGGAGTGTTCGAGACCTGGAATCCGCCGTAGCCGCCCAGGAGGGTGGGCAACGGCCCATCCGAATCAGTGTGCCGAACAACGAAATACGGAATCAGCGTGCCGTCCGCTGAGGTGACGAAGCGCTGAGTGACGTCCAGATCGTCGGAGTCGAAGAACTCCGGTGCGGCCTTGACCACGTCAAGCGGCCCGTGCGCGGTGCCGTGCAACAGGCGCGACGGCGTCGTATAGCTGCTCGAGTCGACGAAGATCTCGTCACCGGTGGGGTCGACGGAGACGATCACCGTGTCGGTGTTGTCCGGGATGCCCGGGACGGGTTCGGAGGACCAGTCACCCGGCGAGATGACGTGGACGCGGCTGGCGACATCGGCAAGCGTTACGACGACGAGTTCGTCGCGCGTCCAGGCGGAGTGGCTGTAACTGGTGTGTGCATCCGGCTCGAACAACAGATGCAGATCTGCGGTGCCGGCCAGGAAGTCGTCGTAGTCGGCGAGGACCAACGCGCCGGCCGGATAGGTGGCCTCGCCACGGGTCCAATCCGTCTTCAGCACGATCAACACCCACTGGCGATGCACGTCCACGTCGGCGTCGGTGGGGACATCGAGCCGAATGAGTTCTGCGTCCCGCAATTCGTAGGTGTCGCTGTTGAAGAAGTCGAAGGCGCGCTGAATGAAGGTGCGTTCGAATCCGGGTGTGCGGTCCACCGAAGCACCCACGAAGACATCGGTTGCGGCACCGGAGAAGACGGTCTGGGCCTCGGCGAGTGGTTGACCGCGTCGCCACCGTTTGACGATGCGCGGATACCCGGAGTCGGTCAGCGAGCCCTCGCCGAAGTCCGTGCCCACCAAGGTGGTGTCCTCGTCCTCCCAGCTGATGTCGGTCTTTGCTTCCGGCAGGGTGAAGCCATCGG
This sequence comes from Mycobacterium sp., assembly GCA_032159965.1. Classification (GTDB taxonomy): domain Bacteria; phylum Actinomycetota; class Actinomycetes; order Mycobacteriales; family Mycobacteriaceae; genus Mycobacterium. The sequence continues at coordinate 10,095 of JAVHWG010000522.1, read as the reverse complement.
AGACGAATTCGCGGGTAGTCATATCGAATTCGCGCACGACGACGGCATCCGAGCCGCCGCGAGACAAACTGACCAACGCCCGTGTCGACTGCGGCCGGATCACGTCGACGCCGCTCCACACCCAGCTTTCGTTGTCACGGCGACCCAGCTCGTCGATGTCGAGCAGCACGTCCCAGTCCGGGTCGTCCGTGCGGTACTGCTCCAACGTCGTTCGCCGCCACAAACCTCGCGGGTGCGCCGCGTCGCGCCAGAAGTTGTACAGATAGCTGTCGCGGCGGTTCACGTACGGGATGCGGGTGTCGGTGTCGAGGACCTCCAGCGCCTGGGCGCGGAATTGCTCGAACCGCTCGGTCCGCAGTTCCGCGAGAGTGGGATCGTTGTGCTCGCGCACCCAGGTGAGGGCGTCGTCGCCGTCGATGTCCTCCAGCCACAGATATGGGTCGGGGTCGGTCACTCGCGCATTCTGTCAGGCGCCGCTCGGACACTTCCGTTCGCAGTTCCCGTCGCGAGTACTGTGAGCGTTGTCACAGATCGAAGGAGAGTCACCGATGACTGTCTACGCACGCCCGGGCGCCGAAGGTTCCCTGATGTCGTTCGACTCGAGATACGGCAATTTCATTGGGGGCGAATGGGTGCCACCGGTCGGCGGTGAATACTTCGAGAATCCCACGCCCATCACTGGTCAAGCCTTCTGCGAGATACCCCGCTCGACTGACGCGGATATCGACAACGCGCTGGACGCCGCACACGCGGCGGCGCCGGCATGGGGCAAGACCGCTCCGGCCGAGCGCGCACAAGTCCTCAACAAGATCGCCGACCGAATCGAGGCGAACCTCGAAGCGCTGGCGGTTGCCGAGTCGTGGGACAACGGCAAGCCGATCCGCGAGACGCTGAACGCCGATCTGCCGTTGACGGTCGACCATTTCCGGTACTTCGCCGCGGCGATCCGCGCTCAGGAGGGATCGCTCAGCCAGATCGACGAGGACACCGTCGCGTACCACTTCCATGAGCCGCTCGGAGTCGTCGGCCAGATCATCCCGTGGAACTTCCCGATCCTGATGGCCACATGGAAGTTGGCCCCCGCATTGGCCGCGGGCAACGCCGTGGTGTTGAAGCCGGCCGAGCAGACGCCCGCGTCGATTCTCTTTCTGCTGTCGCTGATCGGTGATCTGCTGCCGCCCGGGGTCCTCAACGTGGTCAACGGCTTCGGGTTCGAGGCGGGCAAGCCGCTGGCGTCCAGCAACCGCATCGCCAAGATCGCATTCACCGGCGAGACCACCACCGGCCGGCTGATCATGCAGTACGCGTCGCAGAACCTGATCCCGGTCACGCTGGAACTGGGCGGCAAAAGCCCCAACATCTTCTTCTCCGACGTGATGGCCAGCCCGAAAGTAGGGGCCGACGACTTCCAGGACAAGGCCCTTGAAGGGTTCACGATGTTCGCGCTGAATCAGGGCGAGGTGTGCACCTGCCCGTCGCGGTCGTTGATTCAGTCCGACATTTACGACGAATTCCTCGAGTTGGCCGCGATCCGCACCAAGGCGGTCCGGCAGGGCGACCCGCTCGATGTCAGCACGATGATCGGCGCGCAGGCCTCCAACGACCAGCTGGAGAAGATCCTGTCCTACATCGAGATTGGCAAGGACGAAGGCGCGCGCGTCGTCACGGGAGGGGAGCGGTCAGAGCTCGGCGGCGAGCTGTCGGGCGGCTTCTATGTGCAGCCGACGATCTTCGCGGGCGACAACAAGATGCGGATCTTCCAGGAGGAGATCTTCGGGCCGGTCGTGTCGGTGACGTCGTTCACCGACTACGACGACGCGATCCGGATCGCCAACGACACGCTGTACGGACTGGGCGCCGGGGTGTGGAGCCGGGACGGCAACACCGCTTACCGGGCCGGGCGTGACATCAAGGCGGGCCGAGTGTGGACGAACTGTTACCACGTCTATCCCGCGCACGCGGCGTTCGGCGGGTACAAGCAGTCCGGCATCGGGCGCGAGAACCACAAGATGATGCTCGACCACTACCAGCAGACGAAGAACCTGATGGTGTCCTACAGCAACAAGGCCCAGGGGTTCTTCTGATGAGCGCTTGCGCGAAGAGGAGATAGCCGGGCATGGAGGCACCGGCGCGGGTGCTGATCACCGAGACCGCCGCCGAATTGCTATCGGGATTGCGAGAACGTCACGGGCCGTTGATGTTTCATCAGTCTGGCGGCTGCTGCGATGGGTCGTCGCCGATGTGCTATCCGGACGGAGAGTTCATCGTCGGTGATCGTGACGTGCTGCTGGGGATCGTCGAAGCATCCCCGGTGTGGATCTCCGGGCCGCAATTCGACGCGTGGAAGCACACCCAGTTGGTGATCGACGCGGTGCCAGGCCGCGGCGGCGGATTCTCCATCGAGGCTCCGGAGGGCATGCGATTTCTCAGCCGCGGCCGGACGTTCACCGCCGCGGAGCTCGACGCGCTCGACGGGCAGCCACCGGTGCTGGGCAAGGCGTACGCCGAGGGGGAGCGTCCGGGTCGCTAATCTCGAAGCCGTGATTGCGCTTCCGCGGTCCGGCCTGCTGACCGCCGCCATGTTGCTGGGTGTCGCGTCCGGCATGGTGGCCGGAGTGGCCGCGACGCTGTTGGTCACCGTCAAGATCCGGCCGGACCTGGTGGTCGGGCTCGTGCTCGGCGTGCCCAGCCTGATCGGCTTGGTGCTCCTGCTGTTCGGCAGGACGCGCTGGATGACGGCGCTCGGCGTCTTCTCGTTGGCGGTCACACCTGGCTGGTTCGGTGTCCTGGTCGCGATTCAGGCGGGGCAGGGTGTCTGAAGACCCATCCCCGGGTGCGGTCGAATCCGAGTATCACCTCCTCACCTGGAGGAGATTCGTCTTGGTGCTGTCGCCTGTGTGGGTCGCTGCCGCGGCGGCAGGAGTGGGCTTTTATTACTGGTGGTTCCACTCCATGGACAAGACCTGGCCAGTGTTCGTCGTGCTGGTCTTCGTGATCGGCTGTATGGTCGCGGCGTTGTTGCTCGCGATGGCCGGGCGCCGACCTTTGATAGCCGCTTTGGCGATCGCGCTGATGTCCGCGCCGTTCGCAGCGGGAGTCGGTGCATTGCCGGTGTACGGGACCTACTACTGCGAGACCTCGGTGCCACCCATTCGGTGCATGTTCGGGCTTATTCCGTACTGAAAGCAGACCGGGCCCTGGCTCCCGCCGGCGAAGAATCCATGGACCTTGGGCGGTCGCGTGAGCCCGCACTAGGCTCAGGCGTGTGACTCACTATGACGTCGTTGTTGTCGGAGCCGGTCCCGGCGGTTACGTAGCGGCCATCCGTGCCGCGCAGCTCGGTTTGAGCACCGCCGTCGTCGAACCCAAGTACTGGGGCGGCGTCTGTCTGAACGTCGGCTGCATCCCGTCGAAATCGTTGCTGCGCAATGCCGAATTGGCTCACATCGTCACCAAGGAGGCCAAGACCTTCGGCATCAGCGGCGAAGCGACGTTCGACTACGGAGTCGCGTTCGACCGCAGCCGCAAGGTCGCCGACGGGCGCGTCGCCGGCGTGCACTACCTGATGAAGAAGAACAAGATCGCCGAGATCCACGGGTACGGCACCTTCACCGACGCCAACACGCTGTCGGTCGAACTCAACGACGGCGGCACCGAGAAGGTGACGTTCGACAACGCCATCATCGCGACCGGCGCCAGCACGAAGCTGGTCCCCGGCACATCGCTGTCGGAGAACGTCGTCACCTACGAGGAGCAGATTCTCTCGCGCGACCTGCCGGGTTCGATCGTGATCGCCGGCGCTGGCGCGATCGGCATGGAATTCGGTTACGTGATGGCCAATTACGGCGTCGACGTGACCATCGTCGAGTTTCTGCCGCGTGCTCTGCCCAACGAGGATGCCGAGGTGTCCAAGGAGATCGAGAAGGCGTTCAAGAAGCTCGGCGTCAAGGTGATGACGGGGACCAAGGTCGAGTCGATCACCGATAACGGGTCGGCGGTCTCGATCCGCGTCAGCAAGAACGACAAGACGGAGGAGCTCAAGGCCGACAAGGTGTTGCAGGCCATCGGTTTTGCACCCAACGTCGACGGTTACGGGCTGGACGCGGCCGGGGTGAAGCTGACCGACCGCAAGGCGATCGGCATCGACGCACGGATGCGCACCAACGTGCCGCACATCTACGCGATCGGGGATGTCACCGGGCTGCTGCAGCTTGCCCACGTCGCTGAGGCGCAGGGTGTCGTCGCCGCCGAAACCATCGGCAAAGCCGAGACTTTGGAGCTTGGTGACTACCGGATGATGCCGAGGGCGACGTTCTGTCAGCCGCAGGTCGCCAGCTTCGGCCTGACCGAGGAGCAGGCGCGCGACGAGGGATACGACGTCAAGGTCGCCAAGTTCCCCTTCACGGCCAACGGGAAGGCGCAGGGCCTGGGCGAGCCCGAGGGTTTCGTCAAGCTGATCGCCGACGCGAAGTACGGCGAGTTGATCGGCGGCCACCTCATCGGGCATGACGTGTCCGAGTTGCTGCCGGAGCTCACGCTGGCGCAGAAGTGGGATCTCACCGTCAACGAGTTGGCACGCAACGTGCACACGCACCCGACGCTCTCTGAGGCGCTGCAGGAGTGCTTCCACGGTCTTGCCGGCCACATGATCAACTTCTGACGGCTGCCCATGGCGACGCTGCAGACGCTGGTGGACGGCCGTGCGTTTCTGGAAGGCCCGCGCTGGCACAACGTCAACGGGGCCGGCGCGCTCTACGTCTCCGACATGCACGCACACGAGGTGCTGCGGGTATCAGCCGACGGCTCCGTCGACGTGCTGGCGCGACTGGACAACGCGCCGTCGGGTCTGGGATGGCTGCCCGACGGCAGCATGCTCATCGTCTCGATGGACGACAGGAAGATCCTGAGGCGAGGCGCCGACGGCTCTCTGACCGAACACGCCGACCTGAGCGGCCTGGCATCGCACGCGATCAACGACATGTTCGTCGATGCTGCAGGCCGGGCATTCGTCTCGCAGTTTGGAAGTGACATGTTCGGCGGTGAGGCGCTGAGGTCCGCGCCGCTGTTGCGTGTGGACGCGGACGGCGGCGTAGACGAGGTCAGCGACCCATTGCAGTTCGCGAACGGCATCGTGCTGACGGCGGACGGAAAGACGCTCGTCGTCGCAGAAAGCGCCGGGCGGCGCCTGCTGGCATTCTCGCTGGCGCCTGACGGCACGCTGTCAGATCAGCGGGTGTGGGCGGACCTGCCGGATGCCGACTTTCCGGACGGCATCTGCATCGATGCCGAGGATGCGATCTGGGTGTCTGCCCCGGCGTCCAGCCGGTTCGTGCGCGTGCGGGCCGGCGGCGAGGTCACCGACGTCGTCGAGACACCCGGTCGCCATGCCATCGCGTGCGCGCTCGGCGGTGACGACGCCCGGACCCTTTTCTGCTGCACCGCCCCGACGCTGGGTCTGCCTGACCAGTCACGAGAATTGCGCGCCGCCAAAGTCGAGACCGTGGCGGTGTCGGTGGCGGCGCAGACCGCCTAGTCATCCTGGCCATCCCGCTCGCGGAGTGCGAGACTGCCGAAATGGCACGGTACGGGCAGCAGTTCGGCCCTGACTTCACGTTTCTCGGGGTGCCGATGTGCGATCTGGACGACGCCGCGACGTATGCCGACGCGCAGGTCGTGATCCTTGGTGCGCCCTTCGACGGTGGGACATCAGCGCGGCCGGGCGCGCGGTTCGGCCCGATGGCGATCCGGATGCGCGATTATCTGGCTCACGACGGATCACGGCCGAGCCTTGCATTGCGCACCGACGGGCTCGTCGACCTCGGAGTCGTCGACGCGGGCGACGTCGAGATGTACTCCGGCGACATTGAAACCGCGCTGGGCGCACTGGAGGCAGCGGTGGAGAAGGTGGCCCGGGCGGGCGCCATTCCGGTGGTGCTCGGCGGCGACCACTCGATCGCACTCCCTGATGCCACGGGAGTCGCCAATGTCTTTGGCCACGGCCGTATTTCGATGCTGCACTTCGACGCGCACGCCGACACGGGAGACATCGAGTTCGGCTCGCTGTGGGGGCACGGCCAGCCCATGCGCCGCCTGATCGAATCCGGTGCGCTGCGCGGCGACCGGTTTCTGCAGATCGGGTTGCGCGGGTACTGGCCGCCGCCGGAGACGCTGGACTGGATGTCGGCGCAGAACATGCGCAGCTACGAGATGACCGAAATCGGTGTGCGCGGTCTGGACGTGTGCCTGACCGAAGCGTTCGCGATCGCCACCGACGACTGTGACGGCGTGTTCCTTTCGGTGGACATCGACGTCTGCGATCCCGGGCATGCGCCCGGCACAGGGACGCCCGAACCGGGCGGGTTGAGCGCGCGTGAGCTTCTGGACTCCGTTCGCCGTATCTGCCTCGAAATGCCGGTCGTCGGAATGGATGTCGTCGAAGTCAGCCCGCCCTACGACCATGCCGACATCACCGCCGCGCTGGCCAACCGGGTAGTGCTCGAAGCGATGTGTGCGATCGCCAGGAAGCGCCGCGACGAACGCGACGGCACCACATGGGATCCGGCGCGACCGCTTCTTTCGGACCGGAATCCCCCTCGGTGAGTCCTGGGCTGCGCGTAACGTGACCGTGTGAAGATTCCGGCGCTTTTCTCGGTGACGGTCATCGCCCTGACTGCGGTTGTACTCGGCGGCTACTCCGGAGGCCGAGCCAGCGCGGCGCCCTCCGTCCCCGATCTCAGCGGCTTCCAGGCGACGCCGTACGAGCCGTACCTCGCCTCTGACGAAGTGGTGTACTTCAAGACCCCCGACGGCCTGCAGTGCGCGATGGTGCCCCAGCAACACATGGCTGGCTGCTCCGGCACACTGCCGGGAGCGCCTGTGGGAGCCAACAGCATCGCGTTTTCCCCGAATGACACTGGCCGCGGGCTGCAGGTCACCAACAATGCCGGGACGGTCAGGCCCGGCGCAGGTTCGGCAGCAGTTCTTCCGGTCGGTCGCAAGATTGTGTATCAGGACATCGAATGTGGGGTGGGCGAGGGACGCGTCACGCAATGCACGCAGGGCAGTCCACCGCAGCAGTGGCTCGTGATCGGGCCCAACGGCACCGGCATCGGCCCCCCGACGGCCGGTCTTCCCGTTGACTACCCGGACCCGAACGACTTTGTCCGCACCGAGGATAGCTACGTGCCGGGCGAAGGTGCGAAGAACATCTTCCCGGTGTTCACCGTGGCACGCGGGCTCACATGCAAGATGTCGATATATAGCGGCGGTCAAATCTTCTGCGGCGGAAAGCTTTCCGGCGTCACCAATGGAGACGACGAGGTCTACGTCGAGCTCGCCGGTGCCGCCGGCACTCGTAAGGCCCAGGGCCTGCCCAAGCCGACGTACCCCGGACCGGTCCGTCAGCTCCCTGCCGGCCGCAAGATCTCCACCTACGGGTCCACCTGTATGGCTCTCGACGACGGCGGAGTCGCGTGCTTCGGCGCCGCCGGCAGTGGGCCGCAGGGCTTCCTGGTGACGTCGACGACGACCACGACATTCGGAGGCCGCTGAGTTCGTGAGCGTGAGCCGCCGCACCGTCGGCTTCAACTTCCTGCGGGAGCCCGCGCTGCCCGCCCCGCAAGTCAGTGAATCCCAGGCTGAACGTGTTCTCGCGCTGCACTACGGGCTGACGGCACACGCCCGTGTGCTGGGCAGTCAGCAGGACAAGAACTTCATCGTCAAGGCACCCGACGGGTCGACGCTCGGCGTGCTGAAATTCGCGAACCCGGCATTCAATGCGATCGAGGTGCAGGCGCAGGATCGCGCTGCCGAGCTTGTCGCACGGCGTGAACCGTCGCTGCGGGTAGCCGTCCCGCACTTGAATCTCAGGGGTGAACGGTGCACCCGCGTCGAAGGATTGGCGGACGGACCCGCACTGGCGCGGCTGCTCCGATTCCTTCCGGGCGGGACGCTGATCGAGTCACCGTACCTGTCGCCGGCCACTGTCGCCGAGTTGGGCTCTCTGGCAGGGAAACTCAGCCGCGCGCTTGTCCACTTCCGCCATCGGGGCCTCGACCGTGTGCTGCAGTGGGACCCGCGCTATGCCCGCGACGTGGTGGCGCAGCTGATCGATTACGTCGGCGACAGCGCGCTGCGGGTGCGCTTGACGGATGCCGCCGACACCGCGTGGTCACGAATCATCGCAGTGTCCGAGCAGTTGCCCTGCCAGGCAGTACATCTGGACCTGACCGACGCCAACGTGGTTGTCGACCCCCTGGATCGGCGGCACCCCGACGGCGTGATCGATTTCGGCGATCTTTCCCAGACCTGGGCGGTATGCGAACTGGCCGTGACGGTTTCGTCCGTACTGCAGCACGTGGCCGTTACGCCGGTCTCGGTGCTGCCCGCTGTCCGTGCGTTCCACGCGATCCGTCCGCTCAGCGAGCAGGAGGTCGAGGCGCTCTGGCCGCTGGTGGTGATGCGGGCCGTCGTGCTGATCGTCAGCGACGCCCAGCAGGTGGTCCTTGATCCCGGCAACGAGTACGTCAGCGCGCAAGTGGAGCCCAGCCTGGCGATCTTCAGGCAGGTCACCTCGGTGCCGATCGAGGTGATGACCGCGCTGCTGAAGGCCGAACTAGGCTTCTCCGCAACAACTGTGGAGGTCGAGAGGACCATCCCGATGATCGCGGGCCTGAGCGACTCGACCGTGGCGACGTTGGATTTGCGCCCGGACTCCGACGCCATGGACGAGGGTGCGTGGTTGCGCGACAACGTCGCCGACGACCTCGCGGTGACGGCGACGGGAGCGGGTGCCGCGGCAGTCGTCACCCAGTACGGGACGCCGCGGCTGGACAGATCGCGTCCGCTGCGGCACGAGAGCCCCGACGTCGTCGCCACCGGACTCGACGTGTGGCTCGCGTCGGCGTCGTCGATCGTCGCCCCGTGGGACGGCGATCTCGCGTCGAGTGACGACGCAATTATTCTGCGCGGCAACGCGTATGAACTTGAAGTGTCCGGTGTGCAGTGCTGTGCCATGACAGGCGCCGTCGTCGTGGGCGCGCCCGTGGCACAGGGGCCGCCGGGGTGCTGGCTGCATATCGCGGTGCGTCCGATCGGAGCGCCACCTGCGCCGAGGCTGGTCCCGGACGAACTCGCCGCGGGCTGGGCGGCCGTCACCCGCGACCCACGTCCGCTGCTCGGGCTGTCGGCGCTCGCGCGAAAGCTGTCGGATCCCACGCTGCTGACGCGGCGCGAACACAGCTTCGCCCAGGTGCAGGAGCACTACTACGACGCGCCGCCACAGATCGAGCGCGGATGGCGGCAGTTCCTGGTGTCCACCGGCGGACGGGCCTACCTCGACATGGTCAACAACGTCACCGTCCTCGGACACGCCCACCCGCGTGTCGCGGACGCCGCCGCGCGCCAACTACGCAAGCTGAACACCAACTCCCGGTTCAACTATCAGGCCGTCGTCGAGTTCAGCGAGCGTGTCACCGAGTTGCTTCCCGACCCGCTCGACACGGTGCTTCTGGTGAATTCGGGTTCAGAGGCAAGCGATCTGGCGTTGCGGCTGGCGCTCGCGGCGACCGGCCGGCGCGATGTGGTGGCGATGCGGGAGGCGTACCACGGCTGGACGTATGCCACCGACGCGGTCTCGACCTCGGTCGCGGACAACCCCGGCGCGCTGACGACTCGCCCGGAGTGGGTGCACACCGTCGACTCGCCGAACAGCTTCCGCGGCAGGTACCGCGGTCCGGCGGCGCAACGGTACGCCCCGGAGGCCGTTCGCCAGATCGCGGCACTGGCCGACGACGGCCGTCCGCCCGCATGCTTCATCTCCGAGACCGTCTACGGCAACGCCGGCGGAATGGCGCTGCCAGACGGCTATCTCGCACAGGTGTACGCCGCAGTGCGGGCGTGCGGCGGCCTCACGGTCGCCGACGAGGTGCAGGTCGGGTATGGCCGTCTGGGGCAGTGGTTCTGGGGATTCGAGCAGCAGAACGTGGTGCCTGACATCGTCGCCGTCGCCAAGTCGACGGGAAACGGCTACCCGCTCGGTGTGGTGGTCACCAGCAAGGCGATCGCGGGTGCATTCCGCGGCCAGGGGTACTTCTT
>JAVHWG010000489.1:0-6665 GCA_032159965.1 Mycobacterium sp. | reverse complement strand
CATCCGCAGTCCCCGGTGCTTGATGTGTTCGTCGAGCCAGGTGGAAAGACCCAGCCGTTGCAACTCCGCGACGGCGCGGGGCGTCAGACCGTCCCCGCATGGTTTGTCCCGAGGGAAGTCGGCGGCGTCGATGACCAGCACGTCGTGCCCGGCCCGCGCCGCCCAAGCCGCGGCCGCAGACCCCGCCGGACCAGCGCCGACGACCACGACGTCAGCGCTGAGCCGCTGCGGATCCATGTCCCCAAGTATGTTGTACGGGTGAACACACCAGCGACGGTGGTGGCGGGCGTCGAGCTCGGCGATCCGGTATTCGCCGCGGGTGTGCGCGACGGTGTCGCTCGCATCGAGACGCTGATCAGCGAGGAGCTCGGCAAGGGTGACGAGATCATCCGCGATGCCGTGCTGCACCTGTTCGAGGCGGGCGGCAAACGGTTCCGTCCGCTGTTCACGGTGCTGTCTGCGCAGCTAGGGCCCAATCCGGAGGCGTGGCAGGTGACCGTCGCCGGCTCGGTCATCGAGCTTGTCCACCTGGCCACCCTCTACCACGACGACGTGATGGACGAGGCGCAAGTTCGTCGCGGCGCGCCCAGTGCCAACGCCCGCTGGAGCAACAACATCGCGATTCTGGCCGGTGACTATCTGTTCGCGACGGCCTCGCGTCTGGTCAGCCGACTCGGTCCGGACGCCGTGCGGGTGATCGCGGAAACCTTCGCGGAGTTGGTCACCGGGCAGATGCGTGAGACCCGCGGCGCGGCTGAGCACGTCGACTCGGTCGACCACTATCTGCGGGTCGTGCACGAAAAGACCGGCTCGCTGATCGCGGCGTCGGGCCAGTTCGGTGCCACGTTCTCGGGCGCCAGCGACGACGACATCCGTCGTCTGAGCCAGCTCGGCGGCATCGTCGGCACCGCGTTTCAGATCTCCGACGACATCATCGACATCGCCAGCGACTCCGACGAGTCGGGCAAGACCCCCGGCACGGACCTACGCGAGGGCGTCCACACGTTGCCGGTGTTGTACGCGCTGCGCGAAACCGGGCCTGACGCCGACCGGCTGCGCGAGCTGCTCAGCGGTTCGATGGATGACGACGCGCACGTCGCCGAGGCGTTGGCGCTGCTGCGGGTGTCGCCGGGCATGGCGAAGGCGAAGGACACCGTTGCCCGCTACGCCGCCCAAGCCCACGAGGAGATCGAAGGGCTACCGCAGGGCGCGGGGCGTCAGGCGTTGACGACGTTGGTGGACTACACCGTCTCGCGTCATGGTTGACGGAACCCAGCGTCGTTCCTCATCGTTCTCTTAACGATCTGCTTTCGTCTAGAGGAGTTCTGATGGGTGGCCACGGATGGGGCAACGGTGTCAAGACCGTGCTGCTTCTGGGGTTGATGTCGGCCCTGATCGTGTTCGTCGGATCGATGTTCAGGAATCCGTCGATCCTGGTTCTGGCGATCCTGTTCGCGGTCGGCATGAACGTGTACGTCTACTTCAACAGCGACAAGCTCGCGCTGCGGGCGATGCACGCCCAACAGGTGACAGAGCTGCAGGAGCCGGTGATGTACCGGATCGTGCGGGAGTTGGCCACCACCGCGCATCAGCCGATGCCGCGGCTCTACATCAGTGACACCGCCAACCCGAACGCGTTCGCGACGGGCCGCAACCCCCGCAACGCGGCCGTCTGCTGCACGACGGGCATCCTGGCGATCCTCGACGAACGTGAGTTACGGGCGGTCCTGGGCCACGAGCTGTCGCACGTGTACAACCGAGACATCCTCATCTCCTGCGTCGCGGGTGCGCTGGCCGCGGTGATCTCGGGGCTTGCGAACCTGGCCATCATCATGACCTGGTTCGGTGGCGGTAGTAGAGACGGTGCGAATCCTCTTGCGCTGCTGCTGGTTTCACTGCTCGGACCGGTTGCTGCGACGGTCGTGCGAATGGCGGTGTCGCGGTCACGGGAATACCAGGCCGATCAGTCGGGGGCGGAGCTCACGGGTGATCCGCTGGCGTTGGCGTCGGCGCTGCGAAAGATCACCGCGGGCGTGGAGGCGGCTCCGCTGCCGCCGGAGCCCAAGCTCGCCAGCGAGTCGCACTTGATGATCGCGAGCCCGTTCCGCTCCGGCGAGCGCCGCGTCAGCATGTTCTCGACGCACCCACCGATCGAGGAACGCATCAGGCGGCTCGAGGCGATGGCGCGCGGGGACTACTGAGGCCCGGTCTCCCGCACCCCGAACGCGGCGTCCAACGTTTGGTCCTACGCTCTTGGCCATGACCTACTACGACCGCGCCGCTGCGCGCCGAGAGATCACCGATGCCCTCGTGAACGCCCTCGAACGCCGCCACGAGGTACTCGACGCGATCGTGGAGGCCGAGAGTCGCGCGGACGCCGTTGAGGCGATTTCCGCCCTGCTCGGCACATCGACCGAGGGTGGCGAGGCAGTGATGGGGCTGTCGTTCGACAGGCTGACGAAGGACTCGCGCCGCCGGATCGGCGCCGAGCTGGAGAACTTGAACAAGCAGTTGTCGTTCACACTCGGCAAGCAGCCCGCCGAGGGTTTGACGTTGCGGCCGTTCGCGGGCGAGTCCGACCGTGACGTCTTCGCCACGCGCACCGAAGACATCAACGCGGCAGGTGACGGATCGGGCGGACCCGCGGGGGCGCTCGAAGACGAGATCCGGTCGGGGATGGGTCGGATCAACGCCGAAGACGCGGTCTGGCTGGTCGCCGAGGTCGAAAACGACAAGGTGGGCATGGTGTTCGGGGAACTCGCAGGCCACGAGGTGAACGTGAGGGTGTGGGTCCACCCTGGTCACCGCGGCAAGGGCTACGGCACCGCGGCGCTGGGCCAGGCGCGGATGGAAATGGCGGCTTACTTCCCGGCGGTGCCGCTGGTCATTCGCGCACCCGCCGCAACGTAACGAGCAGTTATCAGCGGTGGATCATGCATGTCGTGGTGCCGTGCGCGATCAGCCGGCCCTGCGGGTCGTACACGCGGCCCTCGGCAGTGGCGGTCTTGTGGCCGACGTGAATGGTCTTGGCGGTCGCGGTCAGCTCGACGCCGTCGACCGGCACGGACCGGATGTAATTGACCTTCAGCTCGAGCGTGCCGTAGCCGACGCCGGCCTCCAGGGTGGTGTGCACCGCGCAGCCCATCACCGAGTCGAGCAGCGTCGCGCAGATGCCACCGTGCAGGGTGCCCAGTGGGTTCGCCATGTCGGGACGCGTGTGCAGGCTCATGGTCACTTCGCCCAGCTCGACGTGGTCGATGCTCAAGCCGATCAGGGTGCCGATATATGCGGGTCTTTCGGTGGCGGCCGCAGCCTGCCGCATCGTTTCGAGGCCGGTGAGTTCTGCGGCGGTCATGCGACCGGCAACGCCGTGGCCTAAAGTTTGATTCCGTGCCGAGCAGATTGCTAACCCGCGTCGCCGTTGCTGTCGGGGCAGCAGCCGTCCTCATCGCAGCGCCGGCCGCGGCCTCCGCGGACCCGAAGGATCCCGAGCCGCCACCCCTTCCTAACGTCAACGCCTTTCCGCCGATCTCGCCGGTCGATTTCACGGTGATGAACGGCGTCTGGTACGCGTTCGGGGCGCCAGGCGGTTTGACCTGCATCATCGACAAGGGTCAAAACGCCTACGGTTGCAGTGGGCCGATACCCGCTCCGCCCGCAGGTGCCGAGGGTGCCAACGTGATCACCGCTCCCAGCCCGGCCGAGCCGGTGTTCGCCAACAGCCCGTCGCCCGCGTTCGCGGCGGCCGGTCAGGTGAAGCCGCTGCCGCCGAAGTCCCGATTGAGTTATCGCAACATCGCCTGCGCGGTCGACGGTGAGGCAACGATTTGCGTGAATAGCGCGACGCAGCACGGGTTCGTGCTGAGCCCGGCAGGCAGCTTCATCGCCTAGCCGCGGTCAGATCGCCTAGCCGCGCTAGAACCCGGAGCCGTGAATTTCGTGGCCCGGCGTCTCGGCGGCCAGCCCTTTGTACGCGGTCTCGACGGTGTGGCCGTGGTTGATCACGCCGTCGACTTCGCGCGCGATCGGCATGTGCACGCCATAGCGTTCCGCTAGCTCCATGACCACGCTCGCCGCCTTCACCCCTTCGGCCACCTGGTCCATCGACGCGATGATCTCGTCGATCGACTTGCCCGCCCCGATCTGCTCGCCGACGTGACGGTTGCGGCTGCGCGCGCTGGTGCACGTGACGATGAGGTCGCCCAGCCCGGCCAGGCCGGGGAACGTCTCGGGCTCCCCGCCCATCGCGACGCCCAGCTTCGTCATCTCCCGCAGTGCCCTGGCGATCACCAGTGCGCGGGTGTTCTCGCCGATGCCGAGCGAATACCCCATGCCGACCGCGATCGCGAAGACGTTCTTCAAAGCGCCCGCCATCTCGACGCCGATCACGTCGTCGGTGGTGTACACGCGAAACCGCTGTGTCTGGAACATCTCCGCCAGCCGCGTGGACAAATGCTGGTCAGGCATCGACATCACTGCCGCCGCCGCATACCCCTGTGCGACCTCGCGCGCGATATTCGGCCCGGCGAGGATTCCCGCGGGATGGCCCGGCAGCACCTCTTCGACGATCTGCGACATCCGCAGGCTCGTGCCCTGCTCGAGTCCTTTGACCAGGGAGACGATCGGCACCCAGGGGCGCAGACAGGTACGCAGGTCCATCAGCACGTCACGGAAGCCGTGCGACGGAACGGCCATCACGATCACGTCGGCGCAGTCGGCGGCTTCTTGGAAGTCGTTGGTGGCCTTCAGGCTCGGCGTCAGCTCGACTTCGTCGCCCAGATACTTCAGATTGCGGTGGCGCTCGTTGATGTCCTCTGCCGTCTCGGCCGAGCGCACCCACTGCAGGGTGTCGGCGCGGCGGGCGGCGATGGATGCGACGGTGGTGCCCCACGAGCCGCCCCCGAGAACGACGACCTTGGGTTCCCGATGAGCAGTTGTCATGGGTGTCACCTTATTCAGAGCGGCGCGCTTGGAGTGTGTTCTCGGTGAACTCGCCGAACACCATCGCCTCGTTGATCCGGTCCAATCGGTAGTCGATCGCGTCGGCGAGGTAGTTCTGTCGTACGTTCCACGGTCGCTTCACGCCCGACTTCGGCAGCGCATGCAGGTTCCGAAGGACATACCCGGCCTCGATGTCCCAGGCCGGTTTCTCCGCCATCGGCGCACCGTCGTGATGCGGATACGCCGAGTTGTAGCCGTGTTTGCGCATGTGGGCCAACAGCTTTGCGGTCGCACGCGCGGTCATGTCGGCTCGTAGCGTCCACGACGCGTTCGTATAGCCCAAGCACCAGAACAGGTTCGGGACGTCTTCGAGCATGTGCGCCTTGTAGACGAAGCGGTCCTGCGATTTCAGTTCGGTGCCGTCGAGGCTCAGCGTCACCCCTCCTAACGCCTGCAGTTGCAACCCCGTCGCGGTGACGATGATGTCGGCGTCGACGCGGCGACCCGACCGCAACACGATGCCGTCGGCGTCGAAGTGGTCGATGTGATCGGTCAACATCTCGACGCGCCCGGCGCTGATCGCCGAGTACAGATCGCCGTCAGCGGCAAGGCAGATTCGTTGATCCCACGGGTTGTACGGCGGTGTGAAGTGGGTGTCGATGTCGTAGCCGTCGGGCAGCTTCTCGGTCTGCATGCGCCTGAAGGACCACTTGATGAATCCCGGGAACCTGCGTGACAGGAACCAGCTGGTTGCTTCCTGCATCGAGAACATCAACCTGGCGAATGCTTGAAAGGCTCTGTCGGGCAGAACTTTACGCACCGCCGAGGCAGTCCGGCTGATACGGGGGTACGCGCCGATATAGCTGGGGGTGCGCTGCAGCATGATGACCTTGCCGGCCTTGTCGGCCAGCGAGGGGACCAGCGTGACGGCGGTCGCGCCGCTCCCGACGACCACCACCGACGTCCCGGCGTAGTCCAGATCCTCGGGCCAATGCTGAGGATGGATGATCCTGCCGGAGAAGGTGTCGACGCCGGGGAAGTCAGGCGTGTAACCCTCGTCGTAGTTGTAGTACCCGGTGGCGAAGAATATGAACCGAGCGCAGAACGTCGTGTGCGCGCCGCCGTGGTCGGCGTGCACGGTCCAGGTGGCGCTGGTGGAGTCCCAGTCGGCCGACACTGCGCGGTGGTTGAACCTGATGTGTTCGTAGATGCCGTGCTTGCGGGCGGTGTGCACCAGGTACTCGCGAATGTCGGCGCCGTCGGCGATAGCCTCCGGGCGGGTCCAGGGTTCCCACGGAAAGCTCAGCGAGAAGATGCTGCTGTCCGAACGGATACCGGGGTAGCGGAAGAGGTCCCACGTTCCGCCGACGTTGGCTCTGCTCTCCAGAATCGCGTAGGTGTACGCAGAGTTGCGCTCTTTGATGCGGTAGGCCGCGCCGATCCCGGAGATGCCGGCGCCGATGATCAGGACGTCGAGATTTTCTGCTTGCGAGGTCATCTCAGCACGCGGAAGGCTATTCCGGCGCTTTGCAGTCTTGTGAGAAGCATGTCACCCATCGCTGCAACGGTAGTCAGCTGGCCGGAGCGCTCGGGGAGGTCGTCGAAGGCGAGGCAGAGCCCGCACTCGGCGAGCATCTTCGCCGTCTCCGTATAGCCAGGGTCACCGCCGGAGACCTCGGTCACCACCCGTTTGCCCCCGCCCTCGCCGACGAAGCGGATTTTGA
>JAVHWG010000467.1:0-4533 GCA_032159965.1 Mycobacterium sp. | reverse complement strand
CCAGCCCCCACGCCGCAGTCGGCGGCTGCTGTCATCCCACCCCCGCCGCCGTCGAACAGTCCGGAAGGACCGCCCCGGGATAGGCCGGCTCTGGCCGCGGCCGCGGCGGTGTTGACGCAGGAGGCTGTCACCGAGGCCCTCGGTGCCGACGTACCGCCGCGGGATGCCTCCGAGCGGGTGACCTTCGCAACGTGGGCGGTGGTGACCGGCAAGTCTGCGGGTGGCATCTTCAACCCGTTGCCCGGACTCGACGACCCGACCGCGCAGAAGCTGGCGCAGCGGCTTTCCGATCGCGCCGACGGTCCCATCTCCGTGGAAGACGTCAAGAGCTCGGCGACCATCGAAGCGCTGGCGGACAAGGTGCGAAACTATCTGGAGGCCGGGCAGATCGACGGCTTCGTCCGCATCATCAGGGCACGGCCGGAGGGTCCAGAAGGCGACGCCAAGGTGCCGGTGTTCGTGTTCCACGCCGCGGGCGGGTCGACGGTGGTGTACGAGCCGCTGTTGAACCGATTGCCGGCCGGCACCCCGATGTACGGTTTCGAGCGCGTCGAGGGAACCATCGAAGAGCGTGCAGCGCAATACCTTCCGAAGCTGCGCGAGCTGCAGGGAGATGGCCCGTTCGTCTTGGTCGGCTGGTCACTGGGTGGCGTGCTGGCCTACGCATGTGCGGTCGCGCTCAGGGAGCAAGGCTGCGACGTGCCGTTCGTCGGGTTGCTCGACGTGGTGCGGGCCGGCGAGGAGATCCCGCAGACGAAGGAAGAGACCCGTGCGCGCTGGGAACGCTATGCCAGGTTCGCCGAGCGCACATTCAACGTCTCGATCCCCGAGATCCCTTATGAGCACCTGGAAACGCTTGACGATGCGGGTCAGGTCTCGTTCGTGCTGGAGGCCGTCAAGGAGAGCGGGGTTCAGATCCCCGGCGGCATCATCGAGCACCAGCGCACGTCGTATCTGGACAATCGCGCGATCGACACCGCGCAAATCCGGCCCTACGACGGGCATGTCACGTTGTACATGGCCGACCGCTATCACGACGACGCGATCATGTTCGAGCCGCGCTATGGCACTCGCAAGCCCGACGGCGGATGGGGCGAGTTCGTCGCGGACCTCGAGGTGGTGCCGATCGGCGGCGAACACATCCAGGCCATCGACGAGCCGATCATCGCGAAGGTCGGCGCGCATATGAGCCAGGCGCTCAACAAGATTGAAGCCGAAGTGCCGACCGAGAGTAAGAAGACGAAGGTGGACAACTAGGTGAGCACCGAATCACTTCCCACCCACCCCCCGGAATCGCTTCCCACCCACCCCCCGACCACCGCTGAGAAGCTGACCGACCTGCGCGCCAAGCTGGAACTGGCCAAGGAACCCGGCGGTGACGCCGCAGTGGCCAAGCGCAAGAAGAAGGGCATCCCCAGTGCCCGGGCGCGAATTCACGCGCTCGTCGACCCCGGCAGCTTCCTCGAGATCGGGGCGTTCTGTAAGACGCCGGGCGATCCCAACGCGCTGTTCGGCGACGGCGTCGTCACCGGACACGCCAGGATCAACGGCCGCCCGGTGGGTGTTTTCTCGCACGACCAGACCGTTTTCCAGGGCTCGGTCGGTGAGATGTTCGGCCGCAAAGTGGCCAAGCTGATGGAGTGGGTCGCGATGGTCGGCTGCCCGATCATCGGCATCAACGACTCGGCGGGCGCACGCATCCAGGACGCGGTGACGTCGCTGGCCTGGTACGCCGAGCTCGGCCGACGCCACGAACTGCTGCGTGGATTGGTGCCGGAAATCTCGATCATCCTCGGCAAATGCGCTGGGGGCGCGGTATATTCGCCGATTCAAACTGATCTGGTGATCGCAGTGCGCGACCAGGGCTACATGTTTGTCACCGGACCCGACGTGATCAAGGACGTCACCGGCGAGGACGTCAGCCTGGACGAACTCGGCGGCGCCGACGCTCAGGCCCGTTACGGCAACATCCACCAGGTCGTCGAGTCCGAAGCAGCGGCATTCCAGTACGCGCGCGATTATCTGAGTTTCCTGCCTGCCAACACGTTCGACGATCCGCCGATCGTCAATCCGGGCCTGGAGCCGGAGGTCACGCCGCATGACCTCGAACTCGACGCGATCGTGCCGGACAACGACAACGCGGCCTACGACATGCACGAGATCCTGTTGCGGATCTTCGACGACGGCGACGTGTTCGATGTCGCTCAACAACGCGGCCAGGCAATGATCACTGCGTTCGCGCGCGTCGACGGACGGCCGGTAGGTGTCATCGCCAACCAGCCCATGCACATGTCGGGCGCCATCGACAACGAGGCATCCGACAAGGCGGCCGCGTTCGTCCGATTCTGCGATTCCTACAACCTTCCGTTGATCTTCGTGGTCGACACCCCCGGGTTCATGCCCGGCGTCGAGCAGGAAAAGGGCGGAATCATCAAGCGCGGCGGCCGATTCCTCAACGCCGTCGTCGAGGCCGACGTGCCGAAGGTGACCATCACGATCCGCAAGTCCTACGGCGGGGCCTACGCGGTAATGGGTTCCAAGCAGCTGACCGCCGACCTCAACTTCGCCTGGCCGACCGCCAGGATTGCGGTCATCGGTGCCGAGGGGGCGGCCCAGCTGCTGGTGAAGCGGTTCCCGGATCCCACCGCGCCAGAGGTGCAGAAGATCCGTGCTGACTTCATCGCCGGCTACAACGAGAACATGGCGACTCCGTGGATCGCCGCCGAGCGCGGCTTCATCGATGCCGTGATTGAGCCGCACGAGACCCGGCTGCTGATTCGCAAGTCGCTGAAGCTGTTGCGGGACAAGCAGATCGCTCGAGTGCAGCGTAAGCACGGCCTGACACCGATCTAGAGCGTCATTTCCTGCGCCGACACGCCGACGCGAAGGCCGCCCTGGGTGCAGTCTCGAAGCGCGGCGCTAAGCCGCGCCGCCGGTTTCGTGCGATCGTTCGAGCTCGTCGGCTTCCTCCGCGGCGGCCAGCGCCCCTTGCTGCTGGCTCTGCAGCATCGTCATCGCCTGTCTCGCATAGATCATCTGGCTGGTGATGGCCATCTGCCCGCGCCCGCGGCCCAAGAAGGTGACTGTCCACGCCACGATTGTCGTGAACTGGTTCTTGAAACCGACGAGATAGAAAAGGTGCAGGAGCAGCCAGGCCAGCCAGGCGAAATAGCCACTGAACTCGAGCTTGCCGACCTGCGCGACGGCGGCGTGCCGGGAGATCGTCGCCATGCTGCCCTTGTCGCGGTACTTGAACGGCGCCCGGGTAGGCGGATCGTCCTGTTCCTTCAGCGATTTCTTGATCAGGTTGGTCACATACTTGGCGCCCTGAATTGCACCCTGCGCCATACCGGGCACACCGGGTACGGACATCTGGTCGCCGATCACGAAGACGTAGGGGTAGCCCTTGACGGTGAGATCCGGCTCGACGACGACGCGCCCGGCGCGGTCGATTTCGGTGCCGTCGGACTGCTCGGCGATCATCTTTCCCAGCGGGCTGGCCTGCACACCGGCCGACCACACCTTGCAGGCACATTCGATGCGTCGCTCGGCACCGTCCTTGTCCTTGATCGTGATGCCCAGGTAGTCGACGTCGGTCACCATCGCGTTCAGTTGAACTTCGACGCCCATCTTCTCCAGCCGCTGCTGGGCCTTGCGCCCGAGGTTCGGACCCATCGGCGGCAGCACCGCCGGGGCGGCGTCCAGCAGGATCACCCGGCAGTCCTGCGGCGTGATCGTCCTGAACGCTCCCGCAAGGGTGCGGTCCGCGAGTTCCGCGATCTGACCGGCCACCTCGACACCGGTGGGTCCGGCGCCGACGACGACGAACGTGAGCCGCCGTTGCCGTTCGGCGTGGTCGGTGGACACCTCGGCGGCTTCGAACGCGCCGAGGATGCGCCCGCGCAGTTCAAGCGCGTCGTCGATGGTCTTCATGCCCGGCGCGTAGGTCGCGAACTGGTCGTTGCCGAAGTAGGACTGCTGGGCGCCCGCCGCCACCACCAGGTAGTCGAACGGCGAGACGGTCTCCATGGAGATCAACCGCGATGTGACGGTCTTGGCCTGCAGGTCGATGTCCTCCACGTCGCCGAGCAGCACCCGCACGTTCTTCTGCTTACGCAGCACCAGGCGAGTGGTCGGCGCGATTTCACCTTCAGAGAGGATTCCCGTCGCCACCTGGTACAGCAGCGGCTGGAACAGGTGGGTCGTCGTCCGCGAAATCAACGTGACATCCACGTCTGCGCGTTTCAATGCCCGGGCCGAACGCAGGCCCCCGAAACCCGACCCGATGACCACGACCTGCTTGCGTGTGCCGACTGCCGACGAGTTGCTCATAGCGCTCCTTACCCGGACGTCACGAGCAACATACTGGTTTCCGATGAATTGCTCTCGACGAGCAAGGGTCCATCGCGGGCCTGCACCTCAGCCGGTCGTGTCGACGACCAGAACCTCCGACTTGGCGCGACGTTTGACGGCGCTCGGCACGGATCCGAGGATGCGGCCTGCAATCGAGTTGACCCCGACGTTTCCGACGAC
>JAVHWG010000452.1:0-3242 GCA_032159965.1 Mycobacterium sp. | reverse complement strand
ACGACATCGGAGACCACGTTCAGCTTGCCCTCAGGCGCAAGCGGTTTGAACAGCTTGACCTGCTGCGAACCGTGAAGCAGCATACCGAAATTGAATGTGCCGATCTTGCCGATGGCACCGAACGCCGGGCAGGCGATCACCGCGTAGGTCGGCAACACCTGCTGCTCGACGTCGTGACTGTTCTCCGTCGTGAAAGCCAGGTCGTCCAGACCTGCGCCGACGCCGAGTGCGTACAGCATCGTGTCGCGGTCGGTCCACTCCATCAAATGGGGTTTGGCCGTAGCGCCAATGGCGTTCGGGTCGATGGGCATTCGCGTTCCTCAGTTCCTGCCGGGAAGCTTCATCACGCTGCGCACAATCGGGAGAAGCGACTTCTGCCACAGCGTCGGCGGAAGACCCAGGGGCGCATCGAGATTGAACACGCGCGCGGTTGCAATCGTCTGCGACTCCGTGTATTTCAGGAGACCCTCGGGACCGTGCCTGCGGCCGACGCCCGAGATTCCCATTCCGCCCATCGGCGCGCTGAGACTGCCCCAGGCGAAGGCATACCCCTCGTTGACATTCACTGTGCCCGAACGCAACCGGGCAGCAATCTGTTCGCCCTCGGTGGTAGTTGCCGCCCAAACACTGGCATTGAGCCCGTAGGGCGTGTCGTTGGCCTTCTCGACGGCCTCATCGGCGTCGGCGACAGGATAGATCGAGACGAGCGGGCCGAACGTCTCGTTGGCGGCACACTCCATCTCGGGCGTGACGTCGGTCAGCACGGTCGGTTCGTAGAACAGCGGCCCGATGTCCGGGCGGGCGTTGCCCCCGGCAATCACCTTGGCGCCCTTGACCTTTGCATCGTCGACATGACCTGACACGGTTTTCACCTGACCCTCGGAGATCAGGCTCCCCATGTCGACGGAGAAGTCGTAGGCGGTGCCCAGCTTCATGTTCTGTACGGCGTCGCCGAACTTCTGGGTGAATTCGCCGGCGATGTCCTCATCGACGTAGATCCGCTCGATGGAGATGCACAGCTGGCCCGCGTTGGAGAAGCAGGCGCGGGTCGCCGCCTTCGCGGCCTTGTCGAGATTGGCGCCCTTGGTGATGATCATGGCGTTCTTGCCGCCGAGCTCGGCCGAGAACCCGATCAGCCGACGGCCGGCGTGTTCGGCGAGCTGGCTGCCCGTGGCCGACGAACCGGTGAACATCAAGTAGTCGCAGTTGTCTGCGATCGCGGTACCGACCACCGAGCCGGGGCCCGGCACGATCGCGTACAGCGCCCGCGGCAGACCCGCCTCGTACAACAGTTCGGCGCAGGCGAGCGCGCAGTACGGCGTCTGGCTGTCGGGCTTGAGCACCACCGCATTGCCGGCGATCAGCGCAGGAACCGAGTCCGACGCGGTGAGCGTCATCGGGTAGTTCCACGGCGAGATCACCCCGACCACGCCCTTCGGCTGGTAGCCGACCGTGGTCTTGCCGATCCCGGGCAACAGGGCCTGCACCTTGCGCGGTTTCAGCAGGCCCTCGGCGACCCGGACGTAATAGTTCGCGTTCGCCATCAGGTCGACGATTTCCTCTTGTGCTGCCCACCGGGCCTTGCCCGCCTCGGCCTGCAGCAGGTCCATGAGGAACTGACGGTTCTTGATGACGAGGTCGCGGTATCGGCCGATGACCTCGACCCGGTCCTTGACCGGACGCGCGGCCCACTCGCCCTGTGCTGCGCGCGCGGTCACGAACGCGGCTTCGACGTCGGCGGCGGTGCCCACCGGGATCGTCGTCAGTGGCTTACCCGTGAAGACCTCGTCGATGGTCTTCTCCGGCCGAGCGGTGATGTCCTCGATTGCGACCAGGCCACGTAGGCGGTCGAAAACCGCGGCAGATGGTGCAGGCATGTCAGTACCTCCCGATTCAGACTCTGCCAGATGGTGGCATGTCTAGTTATGCCCGTCGGTGTCCACGAGCACACCTGGGTTCATGATCCCCGCCGGGTCCAGGGCGGTTTTCGCCGCCCTCAGCGCCAGAGCGAAGGGCTCCGGTCGTTGTCGGTCATACCAGGGCCGGTGATCACGGCCGACCGCGTGGTGGTGGGTGATCGTGCCGCCGCAGGCGATGATCGCGTCGGACACGGCGGCCTTGATCTCGTCCCACTGCTCGACCAGCCCGTCCCACCGCCCGCCCGCGTAGACGCCGTAGTACGGGGCGGGGCCGTCGGGGTAGACGTGCGTGAAGCGGCACGTGACGACGCCTGCCCCGCAGACCTTCTCGACGGCGGTACGCGCCGCGTTGCTGACACCCGCATGAAGTTCGTCGAATTGCGCCCAGGTACAGGCGGTTTCGAAGGTCTCCGCGACGACACTGCGGCGCGCCAGCGCGTCCCGCTGGTAGGGCATCCGCAAAAACGCCGACCGCCACGTCGTAGAGGCGTCGTTGGGCGCCTTGACATCAAGCCCGGCGTCGCGGTCGCGTTCGGCGATGGCGGTCCCCCCGTGTTCGGCGGCGATGGCCAGTGCCCGCTGCATCCACGCGGTGACGGGGTGGTCGGCCGATTCGAACGCGAGCACGAGCAACCCGCCGGAGACCGCGGTGCCGGCGTTCAGGAACGCCTCGGCGGGGTCAAGTAGACGGCAGTTCGTCGGGTACAGCCCGGATTGGGCAATCGCGCGGGCTGCGGTGACCGCTGCGGTCCAGTCGTCGAATGTGACCGACGCCGTGCTGTGCCAGCGCGGCCTTTGGTGCAGGCGCATCCACGCCTCGGTGATGACGCCGAGCGCGCCCTCCGAACCAAGGAACATCCGGTCCGGCGACGGTCCGGCACCGGATCCCGGGAGCCGTCGCGATTCGCTGACGCCGACGGGCGTGACGACGCGCATCGACTCCGTCAGGTCGTCGATGTGCGTATAGAGCGTCGCAAAGTGGCCACCGGCCCGCGTTGCCAGCCAGCCGCCCAGGGTGGAGAAGCCGAACGACTGCGGAAAATGCCGCAACGTGAATCCGCTTGGGCGCAACTGGTTCTCGAGACCAGGACCCAGTGCTCCGGCCTGGATCCGAGCGGCGCGGCTGGTGGCGTCGATCTCCAGGACCGCGCCCATCGCGGTGAGGTCCATCGTGATGGTCGGGGTGTCGACGCGGACTTCGACCCCGCCGACGACCGAGCTGCCGCCGCCGTAGGGGATCACCGGGATCGCGTCGCTCGTGCACCAGTCCAGGATGTCGATCACGTCCTGCTCGTGGCGGGGTCGCGCGATCAGGTCCGGGAC